>NZ_JBSGDP010000019.1:0-98908 GCF_053602435.1 Nocardia sp. NPDC004415 | reverse complement strand
GAAGCGATCATCTCGAGGGTGTCGCGCTCGCGGGCGAGCTCGCCCGCCATCGCGGCGGCCAACTCGGGATCGAGCTCACCGAGAGACTGGGTATTGACGGACTGGGCACTGGTGGAGGCAACCACAGCGGAACTCCCTTGGCTTGCAGGCGAACAGCCGCCACCCTTTTCGCGCGCACGCCGACCCGGCACCCCACGGGGGATTCGATCGGCGGTGCGCCCGATCCACGAGGCGACGACCACCGGACGCGGCGCGCCCGGCACAGCGGCAGGTCTTCGGACTCGCGGGCACCGGAGCCCCTGGGCGCCGACCTACCGGCCGTCGCTTCCCGAACATGGGTCCAGTGCGAATGACGGCTTTCGTTCCTGCTCACCGCTGCGGGACAGTCCCGGAATTCCACCGGGTTCCCTCTTCACCGCGCAACGGTCCCGTTGCGTCAGGTGTCGACACCGGCGGCGGCGCGGGGGCTCCCGTCGTCCTCGCCACCGGCGAACCAGCTGCCGGGACAGCATACGGTGCCGTGCCCGGCGACCGGCCGCCCGGGCCGGGATACCCCACGGGTCCGGTCGAGGCGGGACTATCATGAGCGCGCAGCTGGTTCACGCTCACCAGCCCGGGACGGTCCGACCTCCCGCGGTGGACGTGTCGAAACCGGTGTGCCGGACCTCCGGCCACCGGCCAGAGGGAACCCGGTGGGAATCCGGGACTGTCCCGCAGCGGTGAGCAGGAACGACCGCCGTCATCACGCACTGGGCGCCCCGCCCGGGAAGCGACGGCCAGTAGGTCGGCCGAATCAGGCCGGTGCCCGCGAGTCCGAAGACCTGCCCGCTGTGCCGGACACGCCGTGTCCGGCGGCCACCGCCTCGTGGACCGGGCGCGCGACCGCTTCTCCGACCCGTGCGACCTCGCGTCGCTCCCGGTGCTCGGTGGACGACGCCGCCCGACAGGCCGGCGGCCGTCCGCACCGCACTGGAGACGATGACCGTGGCAGTCCCGCCCACTCCGTTCACCGCGACCGTTCTCGGCCTGCCCCGGATCGGGCCGAACCGGGAACTGCGGCAGGCCGTCGAGGACTATCTGGCCGGCCTCATCGACGCCGACCACCTCGACAGCGCCGCGCGCGAGCTGCGCCTGGCCCACCTGAGCGTGCTGGCCGCGGCGGGCCTGGACTCGATCCCGGTCGGCACCTTCTCCTACCACGATCAGATGCTCGACACCGCCGCCCTCTTCGGCGCCCTCCCGGCGCGGGTGCTCGCCATCGCCGACCCCCTCGACCGCTATTTCGCCGCCGCCCGCGGCACCGCCACCGTCGCCCCGCTCGAGCAGGCACCGTGGTTCGGCACCGGCTACCACCACCTCGTCCCCGAGCTCGACGCCGAGACGCGGTTCACCCTGCACGCGGACGCGCTCCTGGCCGAGCTGGCCGAGGCCGTCGAGCTCGGCGTCCCCGCCCGGCCCGTGGTGATCGGCCCGCTGACCTTCCTGAAACTCTCGCGGCACGCGCGGGGCGCGGCCCTGGACCGGCTGCCCGAGCTGATCCCCCGCTACCGGGAACTCCTTTCCGCCCTGGCCGATGCGGGCGCGAGCTGGGTCCAGCTCGACGAGCCGGTCCTGGCCACCGAGCTCACCGCACGCGAGATCGCCCACCTGCGCACCACCTACGCCGCCCTGGCCAGTTCCTCCCACAGACCCGCGCTGCTCGTGGCCGTGCCCTTCGGGCCGCCCGGCGCCACCCTGGCCGCACTGGCCGACATGGGCATCGACGGTGTCGCACTGGATTTCACGGCGGGCACGACCCTCGAGGCGGTGGCCTCGGTGCCCGCGCTCACGCGCAAACTGCTGGTGGCGGGAGTGGTCGACGGCCGTGACTTCTGGCGTACCGATCTCGACGCCGCGCTGAGCACCCTGGGCTCGCTGCTGGGTAGCGCGGGATCGGTGGCGGTGTCGACTTCCTGTTCGCTGCTGCACGTTCCGTACTCGCTGGCCCCGGAGGCCACCCTCGACGAGCGGTTGCGCTCGTGGCTGGCCTTCGGCGCGGAGAAGGTCACCGAGGTCGGCATCCTGGCCGGGGCGCTGGCCCGGGGCACCGACGCCGTCGCACCCGAACTCGACGCCGCCCGCGCGGCCGTGCGGGCGCAGCGAGCCCAGCCCGCCGTCCTCGGCCACACCAGCACCGAGCACGGCTGGGTGCAGTCCTCCGGCGCGCAGTGCGTCCGCCCGCCGATTCCGCTGCGCGAGGCCGCCCGGCCCGCGCCCGCCACCACCCGGCACAGCACGCCGGCCGTCCGGAACGAGGTCCACTGACCATGGTCTCCCGCGTGAATTCGACGGCTCGATCCCGCCGGCTGCCGGCCGCGCTGGCCACGGCCTGCTGCCTGGTGGCCGCTACCGCCTGCGGCGGCACCGACTCCACCGCCTCCCACACCGACCCGACGGCGAGCCTGCCCGGCCCGACCAGCTATCCGTTCACCCTCGACAACTGCGGGGTGCGGGTCACCTTCGACAAGGCGCCGACCAGGGCGGTGTCGCTGTATCAGGCGTCCACGGAGATCCTGCTCTCGCTCGGGCTGGCCGACCGGATGGTCGGCACGTCGACGTGGTTCGACCCGGTCCTGCCCGCCCTGGCCGCCGACAACGCGAAGGTGCCCCGGCTCGCCGACAACGACCCGTCGCTCGAGACCGTCCTCGCCACCGAGCCCGACCTGGTGACCTCGGCCAGCGCGCACACCTTCACTCCCGCGGTGGTGGCCGAGCGGTCGCGGTTCGCCCAGCTCGGTGTGCCCACCTATCAGTCGCCGTCGGTGTGCACGGGCGCCACGGTCGAGGGCGAGACCGTCACCCGCACCGCGCCGCTCACCATCGACACGCTCTTCCAGGAGATCACCGAGCTGGCGCGCATCTTCGACGTGCAGGAACGCGGCGCGCAGCTGGTCGACCAGCTGAAAGGACGCCTCGCGACGGCCACCTCGGCCGCGCCCGCCGAACCCGCGCCGACCGTGGCGTTCTGGTTCTCCGGACTCGAGGCCCCGTACATGGCGGGCTGCTGCTCGGCCCCCGGCCTGTACGCCACCGAGACCGGGGCCCGCAATGTGTTCGCCGACCAGCGCGAGGACTGGCCCGAGATCAACTGGGAGGCGGTCGTCGCCGCCGATCCCGACGTGCTGGTGCTCGCCGATCTGAGCCGTCAGCGGGTCGACGGTGACGCCCTGGCCACCAAGATCGCGTTCCTCGAATCGAATCCGGCGACCAACCGGATGCGCGCGGTGCGCGACAAGCGCTACGTGGTGCTGACCGGCTCCGAGCTCGACCCCGGCATCCGCGAGATCGACGCGATCGAGAAACTCGCCGCCGGTCTCGCCGCCACCCGATGATCGACCCGATGAAGGAGTCCCGCGCGATGCGCCTGGCTTTCCGGCACCTGTGTGCCGTGTCCGTTCTCACCCTGGCGGTCGCGGGTTGCGGCGCATCCGACACCGGCGGCGACCAGGCCGCCTCCGCCGACGGTTTCCCGCTGACGCTGCAGAACTGCGGACGCTCGGTCACCGTCGACGCGCCGCCGCAGCGCGCGGTCTCGCTGAATCAGGGCTCCACCGAGATCCTGCTGTCGCTCGGACTGGCCGACCGGCTGGCGGGCACCGCGACCTGGACCGATCCCGTGCGCGCCGATCTGGCCGAGGCCAACGCGACCGTGCCGCGCCTGGCCGACAACAAACCCTCCCTCGAGGTGGTGCTCGACGCCGAACCCGACTTCGTCTCCGCGTCCTTCGGCGGCACCCTCGGCCCCGGCGGCGTGGCCGACCGCGACCGGTTCGAGCAGCTCGGCGTGCCGACCTATCTGTCGCCCACCGACTGCGACGGCAAATCGGCGGTGAGCGTGAACTCCGACGGCGCGCGCACCGAACCGCTGCGCATCGACTCGGTGTACACCGAGATCCGGCAGCTGGCCGCGATCTTCGATGTCGAGGACCGCGGCGAGGCGCTGGTCGCCTCGCTCCAGCAGCGGCTCGCCGCGGCCGCCGCCACCGCGGGCACACACGCCGACACCTCCATCGCCTACTGGTTCTCCGACCTGAACACCCCGTACATGGCCGGATGCTGCGGGTCCTCGGGGATCATCACCGCCGCCGTCGGCGCGCGCAACATCTTCGCCGACACCACCGACGAATGGCCGCAGGTCAGCTGGGAGGCCGTCGCCGACCGGGACCCGTCGGTGCTGGTGCTGGCCGACCTGAGCAGGCGCACCATCGAAGGCGACGCCCTCGACAGCAAGATCGCCTTCCTGCGCGCGCATCCGGTGACCTCGCAGCTGACGGCCGTGCGCGAGCAGCGCTTCGTCGTGGTCAACGGCGCCGACCTGAATCCGTCGCTGCGCACCGTGGACGGCGTGGAGAAACTCGCCGCCGCGCTGGCCCAGTGGGGACCGGTCCGCTGACCGGGCTCGCACCGCGGCGCGGCACCGCCGTGATGGCGCTCGCGCTGGTGGCCGGCTGTGTCCTGCTGGTCTGCTCGATCGCGATCGCGTTGACCATCGGCCCGGCGAACCTGTCGGTGGGCGAGGTCTACGCGGTCGTCGGCGAGCATCTCGGGTTCGGCGAGGCCGGGGTGAGCCGGATCAAGGACGGCATCGTGTGGGAGCTGCGCCTGCCGCGGACCCTGCTGGCCGCCGTGTGCGGGGCGGGGCTGGCGCTGTGCGGGACCATCCTGCAGTCGGTGCTGCGCAATCCGCTCGCCGACCCGTTCGTGCTCGGCATCTCCTCGGGCGCGTCGACGGGGGCGGTGCTGGTCGCGGTCCTCGGCCTCGGCGCCGGGTCGATCTCCCTGGCCGCCGGGGCCTTCGGTGGCGCGGTGGCCGCGTTCGCGCTGGTCCTCGTGCTGGCCGCCGCCGCGGGCGGGGGCACGGCGCGGATCGTGCTGGCGGGGGTGGCCGGGACGCAGCTGTTCTCGGCGCTCACCTCGTTCATCGTGGTCTCCAGCGCCGACGCCGAGCAAACCCGCGGGGTGCTGTTCTGGCTGCTGGGCTCGCTGGCGGGCGCGGACTGGGCCGATGTGGCCGTGTGTGCGACGGTGACCGCCGTCGGTCTGGTGATCTGTCTGAGCCGCGCGGCCGCCCTGGACGCGTTCACCTTCGGCGCGTCCTCGGCGGCCGCGCTCGGCATTCCGGTGCGGGCCACGCGCGCGCTGCTGCTCGCCGTCACCGCGCTCACCACCGCGGCCCTGGTCAGCGCGGCCGGGGCGATCGGTTTCGTCGGACTGGTGCTGCCGCACGCGGCACGCTTCGTGGTGGGGCCCCGACACAGCAGGCTGCTACCCGCCGCCGTGGTCGCGGGGGCGGTGTTCACGGTGTGGGTCGATGTGGTGGCCCGGACGGTGTTCGCGCCCACCGAGATTCCCGTCGGCGTGGCGACCGCGCTGATCGGGGTGCCCGCCTTCATCGTGTTGCTGCTGCGGAATCGGGCCATGGCATGACCCTGCGTTCGGAGAAGCTGCGCTGGACGCGCGGCGGTCAGCTGATCCTCGACGGCATCACCGTCGAGCCGGTGGCCGGGGAGACCATCGGCCTGCTCGGGCCCAACGGTTCCGGCAAATCCTCACTGCTGCGGCTGCTCAGCGGGATCGCGCGCCCCGACAGCGGCCGGGTGCTGCTCGACGATGTCGACCTCGCGACCCTGCGCCGCAACCGGATCGCGCGCCGGGTCGCGGTCGTCGACCAGCACGCCGACACCGAGGTCGACATCACCGTCGAGGACGTGGTCTCGCTCGGGCGCATCCCGCATCGTGGCGTCTTCGGCGGTGACGCCGGTGCCGACGCCGAGGCGGTGCGCGAGGCCCTGGCCCACACCGGGATGACGCACAAGGCGGGCGATCGCTGGCACACCCTGTCCGGTGGGGAACGCCAGCGCACCCAGATCGCCCGCGCCCTGGCCCAGCGGCCCCGCGAACTGCTGCTCGACGAGCCGACCAATCATCTCGACATCCGCCACCAGCTCGACATCCTCGCCCTGGTCGCGGCCCTGCCGGTCACCAGCTACATCGCGCTGCACGATCTCAATCTGGCCGCCATGTTCTGCGACCGGCTGCTGATCCTGGACCAGGGAGGGGTCGTCGCACTGGGCACGCCCGCCGAGGTGATCACCGCCGAGCTCGTCGAGCAGGTCTACCGGGTCCGCGCCCAGATCGGCACCGACCCCGAACACGGCTACCCGGTCGTCTCCTTCCGGCCCGACCGGCCCGTCGGTACCGACCGCTCCGACTTCACCGTCGACCCCGGGCAGCAGTAGGGCGCGGCACTCACAGCGCGGCCAGAACCCCGATCGCGGCGGCGATCAAGATCGCCATGAGCAGCGCCACCACCGCGATCGCGCCGATCCCGGTCGGCGGGAACCGGGTGCTCGTGCGCGGTTCGGGTGAGGACAACCCGGAGGTCTGCGCCGTCTCCGGCGGCGTGGCCCCCGGCCGCACCCCGCCGCCCGGCTCGAGATCGGGGGTCCGTGCGGGATCCGGATCCATGGATGCCATGAGTCCACCTACCTCCATCGCTGGGAAACACTGTCCCCCTCGCCCTACCCGGGTCCCCCGCCCTCAATCACCGGAGCTGTTTCGGCGGGCGGGAGCGGGTATGCGCCTGGCAGACCCCGACCCAGGAGGAAACCAATGCCCCAGCATCCGCTGACCGGAAAGACCGTCGCCATCCTGGCCACCGACGGAGTGGAACAGGTCGAGCTCGTCCAGCCGCGCGCGGCGGTCGAAGAGGCCGGTGCGAGCACCGAGTTGCTGTCGCTGAAGTCCGGCTCGATCCAGGCGATGAACCACGACGTCGAGCCCGGCGACAGCTTCCCCGTCGACCAGGTCGTCGGCGAGGCGAGCCCCGACGACTACGACGCCCTGCTGCTCCCCGGCGGCACCACCAACCCCGACAAACTCCGCCAGGACCCGGCGGCGGTCGGCTTCGTCAAGCAGTTCGCCGCCACCGGCAAGCCCATCGGCGTGATCTGCCACGGCCCGTGGACCCTCGTCGAAGCAGACGCCGTCCGCGGCCGCACCCTCACCTCCTACCCGAGCGTCCGCACCGACATCCGCAACGCGGGCGGCACGGTCGTCGACCAGGAGGTCGTCACCGACAACGGCCTGGTCTCCAGCCGCAACCCCGACGACCTACCCGCCTTCTGCGCGAAGATCGTCGAGGAGTTCGCCGAGGGCAGGCACTGACACGCTCAGCTCAGGGTCTTGAGCGCTGCCGCGTCGTAGGGCTTGACCTCGTCGAGGCGGCCGGTGAGGAGCTTGGCGGCCCAGTCCGGGTCCTGGAGCAGGGCGCGGCCGACGGCGACCAGGTCGAATTCGTCGCGTTCCATGCGGTCGAGGAGGTTGTCGATGCTGCCGAGTTCGGCGCCGTGGCCGGCGAAGGCGCGCAGGAAGTCGCCGTCGAGGCCGACCGAGCCGACGGTGATGGTGGGCCTGCCGGTGAGCTTCTTGGTCCACCCGGCCAGGTTCAGGTCGGAATCGTCGAATTCGGGGAGCCAGTAGCGGCGGGTGGAGGCGTGGAAGGCGTCGACGCCCGCGGCGGCCAGCGGGGCCAGGATCGCCTCCAGTTCCTGCGGCGACTCGGCCAGGCGCGCGTCGTAGGCTTCCTGCTTCCACTGCGAGTAGCGGAAGATCACCGGGAAGGTGGGCGAGACGACCGCGCGGACCGCGGCGACGATCTCGGCCGCGAATCGGGTGCGGGCCACCGGGTCGCCGCCGTAGCCGTCCTCGCGGCGGTTGGTGCGCGACCACAGGAACTGGTCGAGCAGGTAGCCGTGCGCGCCGTGCAGTTCGACACCGTCGAAGCCGATGCGCTCGGCGGCCGCGGCGGCGTCAGCGAAGGCGCCGATGACGTCGTCGAGGTCGGCCCGGGTCATCGCCTTGCCGGTGCCCTCGGTGCCGTCGACGCGAATACCGGAGGGGCCGACCGCGGGCGCGTCGGCGACGGGCGGCTCGCCCTGCTTGCGGACCATGCCGATGTGCCACAGCTGCGGCACGATGGTGCCGCCCGCGGCGTGCACGTCGGCGGCGACCTTCGCCCAGCCCGCCAGCTGCTCCTCGCCGTGGAAGCGCGGCACCCGGTCGCTCTGCCCGGCCGAATCGTGGCCGACGTAGGTGCCCTCGGTGACGATCAGGCCGACGCCGGCCGCCGCGCGCCGCGCGTAGTACGAGCGCACGTCGTCACCGGGGATGCCGTCGGGCGAGAACATGCGCGTCATCGGCGCCATCACGATGCGGTTGGGGACGGTCAGGCCGTTGAGGGTGACGGGCCGTGACAGGACCTCGGCCGTGCGCGAGGTATCGGTGACGATCACTGGCTTCTCCTGCTAGCTACTTGACAATGTCGAAGGTTGAGAACTTCAAGCAACGCTAGGCGCAGATATTTGAGATAGTCAAGTTTCTGCGGATAGAGTGGTCGCATGACCGCCGCGACCCCGACCGGAGCAGACCAGCTCATGGAGTTGCTGTCGATCTCACTGGGCGTCTACTACGGCGATTTCACCGCGGCCGCCGCGAGCGAGAACCTCACCGCCAGCCAGGGCAAGACCCTCACCGTGCTGCGCCGCGGCCCGGTCGCCATGCGTGCGCTGGCCGAGCGGATGGGCTGCGACGCGTCCAATGTCACCGGCATCATCAACCGCCTGGAGAAGCGCGGCCTGGTGCGCCGCGAGACCAGCGCCGCCGACCGCCGCGTCACCACCCTGGTCATCACCCCCGAGGGCGAGCGCGTCACCGACGCCATCCGCGCGAAGATGCACGCCACCCGCGCCGGGCTGGATCGCCTGGACGACCAGGACCGCGATCACCTGCGCACCCTGCTCGAGCGCGTCTTCCTCACCCGCGCGGATCACCCGGCGAACAGCGTCGTCAGATCGTCGACGAACGCCGAGTAGGCCACGCTGCGGTCCGGGGCGCGCAGGATGGCGAAGGGGTGCACGGTGACGCCGACGCGGAAATGCTCGTGTTCCACGATGTAGTCGGTCGCGCCGGGATAGGTCGTCATGACGCCACCGCCTCGGACAGATCGGGGACGCGGGTCACCGCGGCGCCGGCGTGGTCGGCCAGGTGGGTGAAGGTGATCGCGTCGCGCACGGCCGCGCCGCCGTGGTCGTTGTTGAAGTAGACGTAGCTGTCGGCGCGCGCCGGGTAGGCGTCGCGCAACCGTCCCACCCAGGTCTTCAAGGCCTGCCGCCCGTAGTGGGGTGCGGGTGCGGCGCGACCGGCGTGCAGGCGCAGGTAGGCCCAGCCGGTGGTGCGCCACAGCGGGGTGACCGGCCGGGAATCGCGATCGGCCCAGGCCAGGGCGGCCGAGCGGGTTTCCAGGACCGCGCGGATCTCGTCGGTCCACCAGGACTCGTGCCGGGGTTCGACCGCCACCCGCACCGTGGCGGGGAAACAGCGCAGGCAGGCGTCGAGCAGGTCCGCGTCGGCGCGCAGGGTGGGCGGGAGCTGGAGCAGGATCGGCCCGAGCCGGTCACCGAGGCCCGCGGCGCGGTCGAGCAGGCGCGCGACCGGCTCGTCCGGATCGCGCAGCCGCTTGATGTGGGTGAGGTACCGGCTGGCCTTCACCGCCACCACGAAGTCGTCGCCGGTGCGGTCGCGCCATGCGGCGAAGGTGTCGCGGCTGGGCAACCGGTAGAAGGCGTTGTTCGATTCGACCGTCGCGAAGGCCCGGGCGTAGTGCTCGAGCCAGCGCCGCACCGGCACGTCCGGCGGGTACAGCACCCCGCGCCAATCCCGGTACTGCCAGCCCGACGTGCCGACGCGCATCACCATCGTGACCCCCGTCAGGTCTGCGCGCGCAGCAGATCGTTCAGCTCGCCCTGGTAGAAATCGAGGAACGCGTCCATGTCGGGTCCCGTGTTCATCAGCACCACGCGGTCGTATCCGGCCTCGACCGCCTCGCGCACGGCGTCGGCATAGCGCTGCGGGTCGTTGCCGCAGATCATGGCGTCGAGCATGTCCTCCACCCGCACCGTGGTGGTCGCGGCGGCGAAGTTGGCCGGATTGGGCAGCTCGCTCATCACCTTCCAGCCGCCGACCGACCACCGGTTGGTCGACAGCGCCGCCTCCGCGCCGGTGCGCTCGTCCTCGGCGAAGGCCACGCCCACCTCGAGGTAGCGCGGTCCGTCACCGCCCGCCTTGCGGAAGGCCTCGACGAGTTCGGGTTTCGGTTCGGTGGCGAACAGGCCGTCGCCGAGTTCGGCGGCGAGTTCGGCCGCCCGCGGACCGCCCGCGGCCACCGCGATCGGGGGTGGTGTTTCGGGCAGGTCGAACACCCGCGCGTCGGACACGGACAGATACCGCCCGTCATAGCTGCGATAGCCGCCGCGCCAGAGCAACCGGATGATCTCGAGGGCCTCACGCAGCATCCGCTGACGCACCCGCACGGGCGGGAAGTCCCCGCCGACGATGTGCTCGTTGAGCCGCTCCCCCGACCCGATGCCCAGGGTGAACCGCCCGTCGGACAGCAGCGCAGTGGTCGCGGCGGCCTGGGCGATGATCGCGGGGTGGTAGCGGATCATCGGACAGGTCACGCCGGTGGCCAGCCCGATCCGTTCGGTGCGCGCCGCGATCGTGCCCAGCACGGTCCACGCGAACGGCGAGTGGTTCTGGTTGTCCAGCCACGGGTGGAAATGGTCGCTCATCTCGACGAAATCGAAGCCGGCCGCTTCGGCCCGCACGGCCTGGCGCACCAGCTCGTGCGGGCCGAACGCCTCGGCCGCCAATTTGAACCCGATCTGCATGGCGAACCCTTTCGCAGGGGTCAGGAGCGACCGAGGGCGTGGGCCAGTTCCTGCTTGTTCATCTTCGAGCGGCCGTCGATATTGCGCTTGCGCGCCTCCGCGTAGAGCTCGTCGCGGGTCTTGCCGCTCCCCTGCGCCCGCTGACCGCCGCGCTTGCCTTTGGTCTCACCGTGCTGGGACCGGGTCTTGTTCACCGTGGCCGCGG
Organism: Nocardia sp. NPDC004415; assembly: GCF_053602435.1. Lineage (NCBI taxonomy): Bacteria > Bacillati > Actinomycetota > Actinomycetes > Mycobacteriales > Nocardiaceae > Nocardia > Nocardia sp. NPDC004415. Next base: position 87,937 of record NZ_JBSGDP010000019.1, on the reverse strand, counting down.
CGATCTCCTCGGCCCGCTTCTCACTGCGCCCGCGCGCACGCTCGGACTTCTTGATGTCCTGGTACTGCCGTTCGCGCTTGGCACTCCACGTCTGCTGGGGCATGATCTGCACCTCCTGGTCCGGTGGACATTCTGTTGGCGCCTTACCCGCGCCGATGGCGCGGAAACAGCTCGCTCACCGTCCGAGCAGGTCCTCGACGCGGATCGGCAGGTCGCGCACGCGCACGCCGGTGGCGTGGTGGATCGCGTTGCCGACCGCGGCGGCGGAGCCGACGATGCCGATCTCGCCGATTCCCTTGCTGCCCATCGGGTTGACGTGCGGATCGTGTTCATCGATCCAGCGCACGTCGATCTCGCCGATGTCGGCGTTGACCGGGAGGTGATATCCGGCGAGATCGTGGTTGGCGACCTGGCCGAACCGGGTGTCGAACTGGCTCTCCTCGAACAGGGCCATCGACACACCCATGGTGATACCGCCGATGAACTGCGACCGCGCGGTGAGCGGATTGATGATGCGGCCCGCCGCGAAGACGCCGAGCACGCGCGGCACCCGGATCTCGGCGGTGTCGGCGTCGACCCGCACCTCGACGAAATGCGCGCCGAAAGCATGGGTCGAATACTGGGCGCGCGCGGGGTCCTCGGGCGCTTCCACGGTGACCTCCGCGCCGTCGGCGGGTGCGGTCCCGTGCCGTTCCCGGAAGGCCCGAGCGGCGGCCACGACGGCCGAACCCCAGGAGGCCATCCCGCTGGACCCGCCGGCGACCGTGCCGGTGGGCAGGCGGGAGTCGCCGATGCGCAGGTCGATCCGGTCCTGGCCGACACCGAGCGCGTCGGCGGCGATCTGGCCGAGGGTGGTCCAGGTGCCGGTGCCGATGTCCATGGCGTCGATGGCGACTTCGTAGCGGTCGCCGGTCCAGCGCACCCTGGCGCTGTTGCCCGCGGACACGTCGGCCGGATAGGTCGCGGCCGCGACGCCCGTGCCCACCAGCCAGCGTCCGTCCCGCCGCGCGCGGGGCGCCGGGTCGCGGTCGGCCCAGCCGAACCGTTCGGCGCCGGTGCGCAGGCATTCGACCAGGCCGCGGCTGGAGAACGGCCGTCCCGATTCCGGGTCGACCTCGGGTTCGTTGTGGACGCGCAGGGCGATCGGGTCCATGTCCAGGGCGACGGCGAGTTCGTCGATCGCGGTCTCGGCCGCGTACATGCCGGGGCAGTGGCCGGGCGCGCGCATCCACGACGAGACCGGGACGTGCAGGGCCGCGAGGCGATGGGAGGTCGCGCGGTTCGCCGAGGAGTACATGATCCGGGTGCCGATCGCGGTCTGCTCGGCGAATTCCTTGACCGTGGAGGTCTGTTCGAGCACCTCGTGGGCGATGGCGGTGAGGGTGCCGTCGCGGTGCGCGCCGAGCCGGACCCGCTGAACGGTGGGTGTGCGGTATCCGGTGAGGGAGAACAGCTGCTGACGGGTCAGCGGCAGTTTCACCGGCCTGCCGCCGACGAGTTTCGAGGCCAGGGCGGCGAGCACGATATTGGCGTGCGGTTCGCCCTTCGACCCGAAGCCACCGCCCACATAGGGCGCGATGACCTCCACCTGTTCGGGTTCGAGCCCGAACAGCGCCGCGATCGTGGACCGGACCACGTGCGGGCCCTGGGTGGAGTCGAACAGTGTCAGGGTGTCGCCGGTCCACCGGGCGATGGTGGCGTGCGGTTCCATCGGATTGTTGTGGACCATCGGGGTCGTGTAGGTGTGGTCGATCGTGACCGGGGCCAGTTCCAGCGCGTTCTCCACGTCGCCGGTGGCGGTGTCGGCGGCGAAACCGCCGCTCACGTCCTCGGGGGTGTAGAGATCGTCGCGGTGGGTGCCGAAGGTGAGGTCGGCCGGTTCCTCGTCGTAGCTGACCCGCACCAGCGACGCGGCCTCGCGGGCGATCTCGGGGCTGACGGCGACGACCGCGCCGATCAGCTGGTTGCGGAACGCGATGTCGCCGTTCTGCAGGATGTACAGCTCCCGGTCGTCGTCGGAGACCAGCCGCGCGGCATTGTGCTGGGTGAGCACGGCCACCACGCCGTCCGTGCGCTCGGCCGCGGCGGTGTCGATCTCGCGGATCCGTCCGTGGACGATGGTGGACTGGATCGGGAAGGCGTGCAGGGGATCTCGCTGGGGGTGTTCCATCGCGTAGGGCGCGCGGCCGCGCAGTTTGGCGGGTCCGTCGAGGCGGGTCGGCGACGTGCCCATGGCCCGGGGCTGGAGGGTCATCGCGCCTCCTGCCCGGCCAGGTCGCGCAGTGTCGCCACCAGCACGGCGCGGGCCAGGGGGACCTTGAAGGCGTTCTGGCGCTGGGGTCGCGCGGCGGCGAGTTCGGCGTCGGCGGCGGCGCCGAAGTTCTCTTCGGTGGCGGCCGCGCCGCGCAGGGCGTCCTCGGCGGTGAAGGCACGCCACGGTTTGTGCGCGACGCCGCCGAAGGCGATCCGCGCGTCGCGCACGACGCCGTGGTCGAGGTCGAGGGCCGCGGCGACCGAGACCAGCGCGAACGCGTAGGAGGCGCGGTCACGCACCTTGCGGTAGGTGGAGCGGGTGGCCCAGCCGAGGGCGGGCAGGTCGACGGCGGTGATCAGGTCGCCGTGGTGCAGGACGGTGTCGCGCTCGGGTGCGGTGCCGGGCAGCCGATGCAGGTCGACCACCGGGATCTCGCGCTCGCCGTCGGCACCGAGGACACGCACGGTCGCGCCCAGCGCCGCCATCGCCACCGCCATGTCCGAGGGGTGGGTGGCGATGCACGCCGGCGAGGCGCCGAGGACCGCGTGTTCCCGGTCGAACCCGCCGATCGCCGAGCAGCCGCTGCCCGGTTCGCGTTTGTTGCACGGCACGGTCGGGTCCTGGAAGTAGACGCAGCGCGTGCGCTGCAGCAGGTTGCCGCCGGTGGTGGCGAGATTGCGCAGCTGGGGTGAGGCGCCGGCGAGCAGGGCGGCCGAGAGCATCGGGTAGCGGGCGCGGATCAGCGGGTGCGCGGCCAGGTCGGCATTGCGGACGGCCGCGCCGACCCGCACGGTGCCGTCGGGGCGCTCGGTCACCTCGTCGAACGGCAGTCTGCTGACGTCCACCAGGCGCCCGGGCGCGGTGATACCGAGTTTGAGGTGGTCGACGAGATTGGTTCCGGCGCCGAGGAACACGGCGTCGGGGTCGGCGTGGACGGTGGCGACCGCGTGGGCCGCGTCGGCGGCGCGCTCGTAGGCGAACTCCCTCATCCGCGCGCCTCCTGGATGGCGGCGACGATGTTCGGGTAGGCGCCGCAGCGGCACAGATTGCCGCTCATCCGCTCCCGGATCTCCTCCGTGCTGAGCGTGATCCCACTCGGCGTGATCCCGCCCGCCGCGTCGTCGGTGACCAGGCTGGGCATGCCCGCCTTCACCTCCTCCAGCATGCCGACCGCCGAGCAGATCTGGCCCGGGGTGCAGTAACCGCACTGGAAACCGTCGTGGGTGAGGAAGGCCTGCTGGACGGGATGCAGCGTGTCACCGTCGGCGAGTCCGTCGGCGGTCAGGATGGTCGCGCCGTCGTGGGCGACGGCCAGCGCCAGACACAGGGTGGCCCGGCGCCCGTCGAGCAGGACCGTGCACGATCCGCACTGGCCGTGATCACAGCCCTTCTTCGGCGTGGTGACGGCCAACTGCTCACGCAGCACGTCCAGCAGGGTGCTCCGGGTGTCCACCTCGACGGTCCGTGGTCGCCCGTCGACGGTCAAGGTGATCTGCGCGCGCATCGAACGGCCTCTCGTCCAGGGGACATCGATTCCATCGACCAAACGCGGCCTGCCGTCTCGGGCCTGCCACCGGCATTCCTCGCGTGCGGTGTGCCCCCGCACACCTCCGCCACGCTACCAACGCGGCTCGGTCCGGCGCCACAACGCCGGATTACCGGCCGGACACGAGGCGGGCCTGACCTTCGTGCAGTAGCGCGAGCGCGCAGTCCACCGACTGTGACAGCACCGCTTCGGGGTCGCCGTCGAAGTCGCGGTGCACCGCCCAGGACTCCGCGCGGGTGACGACGGCGCACCAGACCGATCCGACCGGTTCGCCGAGGACCTGCTGCTTGACCAGTGCGGAGTAGGCGACCACTCCGCCGCGGAACCACTGGGCGGAGTCGGGTGCGGCGCTGAGGGCGGCGGCGAGGTCCGAGAACCGTATCCCGTGCCCGCGCCCGGGTGCGCCGTGTCATCGCGCGCCGACTTCCTCGCGCTCGGGTGCCGCCGCGCTGTCGCTGTCGATGATGGCGGTGGGGATCTTGGGCAGCGCGTTCGGGTGGTTGCGCGACAGCCAGTCCAGCAGTTCCTCGCGCACCGCGCAGCGCAGCGTCCACGCGTCGTCGGCGTTGGAGGTCGACATGGCCGCGCGCACCACGATGTTCACCGGGGTGCTGTCGGTGACCAGCAGGCTCCAGGTGCGCCGATCCCATTCGGGCCTGCCGCGCAGGTAGTCGTGCAGGTGCTCGCGCAGCACCGGGACCGGCGTGCTGTGGTCGAGGTGCAGCAGCACCGTGCCGGTGACCTGCGGTCCGCCGCGCGACCAGTTCTCGTAGGGCTTGCTGTTGAAGTAGGAGACCGGCATGGTCAGCCGCCGGTCGTCCCAGATCCGCACGGTCAGGAAGGCCAGGGTGATCTCCTCGACAGTCCCCCATTCGCCTTCCACCACCACGGTGTCGCCGATCTTCACCGAGTCGCCGAAGGCGATCTGCAGGCCGGCCATGAGGTTGCTCAGCGTCGACTGCGCGGCGACACCGGCGATGATGCCGATCACGCCCGCCGAGGCCAGCATCGAGGTGCCCAGCGTGCGCAGGCTCGGGAACAGCAGCAGGATCGCCACCGCCGCGGTCGTCACCACCAGCACCGAGGTGATCACGCGGCGCACGAGTCCCAGCTGGGTGCGCAGCTGGCGCACCCGGGAGGTGTCGCTGGTGCGCTCGGCGTAGCGGCGCAGCAGGTTCTCCGCGACCGCGTCGGCGAGCCGGACCACCAGCCAGGCCGCCGCCAGCAGCGCCGCGGTGGCCAGCACATTGCGGATCACGACGTCCTGGCGCAGGTCCAGTTCGGCCAGCGGATAGGTCAGATGCAGGGCCAGCGTGCCGAGTAGCGCCTGCAGGGGTAGTTGCACGCGCCGCAACAGCATCGGCATGTGGGTGTCGGGCCTGCGCCGCGCGGCGAACCGCAGGCCGCGGTCGACCAGCAGTCCCGCCAGCACCGTGATCGCGATCGTGCCGAGCACGACGATCAACGGCCGAACGATGTCCTCCACGAGATCGAACTCCTCTCGCTTGTCTCCGGGCATCCGATGGATGGGTTGTCGTCGGTCGCATACCCACTCGCCCCGGGGAGCCGACATGACGATCCCGTTGCCCGTCATCCGCGCAGGAAGTCCAGCAGTTCCGCGGTGACGAATCCGGGGTTCTCCTCGACGAGCCAGTGCCCCGCGCGCGGTACGTCCACCGCCCGCACGATCCGGGTCAGGCGCGGGGCGATGCTCGCGCGGACGGGATCGAGCTGGCCCTGGGCGGTCATGAGCAGGGTCGGGACGGCGCTCGGCGCGGCCTCGACGCCCTCGCGGACATCGGCCTCCAGCGCGCGATACAGCTCGAACCCGGCGGTCAGGTTCTCCGGTCTGCCATAGGTTCTGGTGTATTCGTCGAGATCGGCGGTGGTGAACGGCGAATCCTGGCCGGTCCCGCCGAAAGCCGTGCCGCCGAAGGAGACCTGCGGATAGAACAGCGCCAGATAGTCGCGGACATCGTCGCCGACCACGGCTTCGGGGACGCGGGGCTGGGCGTGGAAGGCGATGTGCCAGCTCATCGTGCGATAGGTCGCCGCGTCGACCGCGGGGCCGGGCAGCGGCAGGTCGAGGTAGCCGAGGCGGGCGGTGTCGGCGGGGAACTGCGCGGCGTAGTGGAAGGCGACGGCGGCGCCGAAGTCGTGGCCGACGACGGCTGCGTCACGCAGGCCGAGCCGTTCGGCGACGAGGGTGTGGACGTAGCGCGCCAGCGTGGCTGTGCTGTAACCGGTCGGGGTGCCGGTGCTGTCGCCGAGGCCGGGCAGGTCGATGGCGTAGACGGTGTGGTGTTCGGCGAGCTCGGGCATGATCTCCCACCAGCCGTACCAGGTCTGCGGCCAGCCGTGCAGGAGTACGACCGGTGAGCCGCTGCCGCCGGTCACGTAATGCATTCGGACGCCGTCGATCTCGGCGAATTCGTGGCGGAAGGCAGCGAATTCGGGGTCACCGGCGGTCGCGGCCGCGTAGCCGGGAACAGCCTCGGTGGACGTGGTGCCACAGGAGACGGTGAGCAGCAGCGCCAGCAGGGTGATGCCCAGTGCGCGTGGGATTCTCGATGCGTGGACGGGCGAGGTGATGGTCATCGGCTTCCTCGGGTCGGGGTTCGGTCCAGCGTCACTTCGTCCACGGCAAGGCGGCAAGCGAAATTGCCGTTTCGGCAAATGTTTACTGGTGCGTGGTCCGCGCCGGGCGCATCATGGAGTGATGGACGCAGACCAGCAGGCTCGGCGCGCGCAGGCGCAGGCCGCCCTGGGCAAGCACGGTCGGCTGATCCGCACCGCGCGCCACGGCAAGCTGCTCAGCGATGCGATGCGGCCGCTGTTCCGGATCCATGTGCCGCGTGGCTACGGCGTGCTCACCACCACCGGACGCAGGACCGGGGAACCGCGACCGAAGTGCGTGCGCGTACTGCGTGACGGCGACCGGGCTTATCTGGTGCAGTTGATGCCACCGAACATCACCGTCGAGCGGCCGGGCGCGGTGAACGCGTGGCTGCTCAATATCCGGGCCGACCCGGCGGTCACCGTGCGGTTGCCCGACGGCGTCCATCGCGGCACGGCACGAGAGATCACCGATCCCGGTGAGCTGGCGACCGCGCGAACTCTATTGTGCGACACCGTGGTTCCGTTGGATATGGGCGAATGCCTGATCCATCTGCGGGGTCTGCCGTCGCGCGCGAAGATCCGGGAGTTGCACGACTACTGGTTCCGCACCGGGCGCGCCGTCGCCATCGACCTCGACTGAGGACGCGCGGTAGGGTCGGGCACGATTCGCCCTGCCGCGAGGGCCTGCCCACGCATTACAGTGGGCGGATGCGTGGTCGATCCCGAATCCTGCTCTCCGTCGCCGTGACAGCCGCCGCGATGGCACTGCCCGCCCTCCCCGCCGCGACCGCCGCACCCACCGCGAATTCCGGTGAGTGCGCGCAGCTCCGGGTCGTCACCGTGCGTGGCACCCTCGAACCGCAGTCCGGCAGCCTGCTGCTCACTCCGCTGGGCAAGCGAATCGCTGAGGAGTCCGGCCGCACCGCAACGGTCACCGAGTTGGAGTACCCGGCCTCGATGAATCCCGACAGCAGCGTGCGCGGTGTCGAGAACCTGACCGTCCTGCTCAACGACACCGCCGCCGCCTGCCCCGACCAGCAGCTCGTCCTGCTCGGGTACTCGCAGGGCGCCCGCGTCATCGGCAACACCCTCGCCGACCCCACCGCGCTCACCGACCGGGCCGCCGCCCGCATCGACGCGGTCGCCCTGTTCGGCAGCCCCCTGCACAACGGCGCCGAACCCTACAACCGTGGCACCGCCGATCCCGCTCTCTCCGGCACCGGCCCCCTGCCCACCGGCGCCCTCGCCGAATTCGCCGACCGTCTGCACGACTACTGCAGCAGCGGCGACCGCGTCTGTGCGGGCGGCGACCCCGCCGCCGGTTTCGGCAATGCCCTGAGCTACGGCCACTTCCTGTACTTCGTCAACGGCAACCGCGACGAGGCCGCCGCGTTCGTGGCCGAACAGCTGCGCTGACCCCGACGATCATCGCGCGAGGGTGAGCACCGCCAGTTCCGCCGGGTCGGCCGCCGAGCCCGCCTCGGTCGCCGCGCGGAAAGCATTGTCGCCGAGCCGTTCCCGCACCGACTGTTCGATTCCGAGCGCGTCGGGGTGGGAGAGGTCGGGCAGGCCGCGGATGGTGGTGCTCGCGGCGAGCAGGTGGGCGGCGTGCTCCGGCTCGTCGTGGCGGAAGGCCAGATCGGCCAGGCCGACGAGGACGGCGGCCAGCAGGGGTGCGTGGCCTGCCGTCGTGGCGGCGGTGTAGGCGGTGGCGTGGTGGGCGCGTGCCGCGGTGAGGTCCTCGGCGAGGTAGCCGAGCAGGGTGTGGGTCATCGCCTGGTGGACCGGCTCGTCGGCGTCGGAACCGAGGAGGGTGCGGACAAGGACGATCTGCTCGTGGGCCAGGGCGGGGTCGTTCGTCCAGCGGGCGAGTTCGGCACGGGCGAGGGCGACTTCGGCGCGGGCGGTCGGCCAGCCGTTCTGGTCGGCCAGGCGCTGGGCGTCGGCGAGCGCGGCCGCGCTCGCGGCGGGGTCGCCGAGCAGGTGGTACAGCTGTGCCTGGCGGGCGCGCATGCCGACGGCGTCCTCGTCGGCGCCGACCTCGGTGACCACCGCGACCGCTTCGTCGAAAAGGGCGATGGCATGGGCGAATTCGCCGCGCTGGGCGGTCCGGTTCGCCAGTTCGGTGAGCGCGAAGGACATGCCCCAGCGTTCGCCGATCGCGCGGAACTCCGCCAGTGCCGCGGCGAGGTACTCGTCGGGTTCGGGGCCGTCGTGGCCGAGCACGGTGCGGAGTTTGCCCAGTTGCAGGCGGGCCAGGGCGCGCACCCAGGGATCGTCGTCGGTCAGCAGGGCCTCGAAGGCGGGCAGGAATTCCGCGGGTCCGTCGAGCATGCGTTCCAGGGCGACGGTGAAGCGCAGCGCCGGGTGCGGGTTCGCGGTGTCGCGACCGAAGCGCCGCGCGGCGCGGATCCATTGCGCGACCTGCTGTTCGTCCTTGCGGCCCGAGCTCGCGAAATGCACGATCAGCCCGTAGACCAGCGCCCTGGTCTCGTCGTCGACCTCGCCGGGCAGTTCCGCGGCCGCGACGACCAGGTCGGCGCCCTCGCCCTTGTGACCCGCCAGCCACCAGTACCAGCCGGCCGCCGCGGCCAGCCGCATGGCGCCGGGCGCGTCACCGGCGGCGAGCGCGCCACGCATGGCGGTCGCGATGTTGTCGTGTTCGGCGGCGAGCACCGCGAGCCATTCGAGCTGGTCGGCGCGGCGCAGGTGGGGTTCGGCGGTGGCGGCCAGGGTGGTGAGGTGGTCGAGGTGCGCGCGGCGGGCGCTCTCGGTGTCGCCGGATTCGGCGAGCCGGTCGGCGGCATAGCGCTTGATGGTCTCGAGCAGGCGGAACCGTGGGCTGCCGTCGGTGGTGGCCCGCAGCAGTGACTTCTCGGTGAGGGCGGTGAGCAGTTCGAGCACCTCCCACGGTTCGACGTCCCCGCCCGCGCAGACCTGTTCGGCCGCTTCCAGACTCGCGCCGCCGGAGAACACCGCGAGCCTGCGCAGCACCTGCCGTTCGGGCTCGCCGAGCAGTTCCCAACTCCAGTCGACCACCGCGCGCAGGGTGCGGTGCTGGGCGATGGCGGTGCGGCTGCCGCCGGTGAGCAGCCGGAACCGGTCGTCGAGGCGGTGCGCCAGCTGGTCGAGGGACAGGGTGCGCAGCCGGGCCGCGGCCAGTTCGATGGCCAGCGGGATCCCGTCGAGCGCCCGGCAGATCCGTGCCATGGCCGCCAGGCTGTCCGGGTCGCCGGGCAGGTCCGGGCGGACCGCCCCGGCCCGGTCACGCAGCAGCTCGACCGCCGGGGAGGATTCGATCTGCTCGGCCGCCGCGTCCGGGGCGGGCAGGCCCAGCGGCTCGACCTGCCACAGCGCCTCCCCGGTGATGCCAAGGGGTTCGCGGCTCGTCGCGAGGATGCGCACCCGGGTGCACGCGCCGAGCACGCGGTGCGCGAAGGCCGCCGCCGACTCGACGACGTGTTCGCAGTTGTCCAGGACGAGCAGGGTTTCGCGGTCGCGCAGTGCCGCGATCAGCCGGTCCATCGGGTCGGCGTGCGCGGGACTGCCGAGCAGGGCGTCGCGCAGGCCCAGCGTGGCGAGCGCCTGGTGGGCCGGGTCGGTGCCGCCCGCGGTGCCCGCCAGCTCGATCAGCCAGACGCCGTCGGGCAGGTCGCCGAGCATGGTGCGCGCGGATTCCACCGCGAGCCGGGTCTTGCCCGAGCCGCCGGGCCCGGTCAGGGTCGTGAGCCGGTGGGCGGCGAGGAGTTCGCGGACCACGGCGATCTCGGTGTGTTTGCCGACGAAGCTGGTCAGTTCGGCGCGCAGGTTGGTGGTGGGCTGTTCCTCGCGCGCCCCGACTTCGCCGCGCAGCAGCGCGACGTGCAGCGCGGACAGTTCCGGGGTGGGGTCGGCGCCGAGTTCGTCGGCGAGTTCTTCGCGGAGGCGCTGGTAGACGGTCAGTGCCTCGGCGCCCCGGCCCGCGGCGGCCAGTGCCCGCATGAGCGAACCGGCGAGCCGTTCCCGCAGGGGGTGGCGGGCGAGCAGGTCGGTCAGTTCGGTGACGAGTTCCGGGCCGCGACCCAGCCGGATCTCGGCTTCGTACAGGTCTTCCAGCGCCGCCAGGCGCAGTCCCTCGAAGCGGGCGATCACCGGGACGGCGGCGTCGCCGAGATCCGGCAGGGGCGCGCCGCGCCACAGCCCCATGGCCTCGCGCAGCAGTCGCGTCCGTTCGGTGTCGTCGGCGCCGCGCGCCCGGTCCAGGAGCCGTTCGAAGCGCACGGCGTCGACGGAGTCGGGGTCGACCAGCAGGCGGTAGCCGCCCGCGGGCGCGTCGAGGGAGCCCGCGGGCAGCACGCGACGTACGCGGGAGACCAACGCCTGCAAGGCATTCGCGGCGTCGGCGGGGGGCTGTTCGCCCCAGATCCAGTCGATCAGCGTGGTCTTCGGGACGGCCCGGCCGGGGTCGAGGGCGAGCGCGATCACCAGGGCCCGCAGGCGGGCGCCCGGCACTTCCGTGGATCCACCGTCGTCCGTGCGGACTTCCAACGGTCCGAGCATCCCGATCTGCACGCGCCCATTGTGCCCGGCCCGCCCGCTGATCCGTCGGCCGACATCGTGTCGGCACGGGCGTCAGCGCGGTGTCAGGGACATATCAGCCGCAGGGGTGACAGTGGTTCCCGTACCGAACATCCAGCACCGAGGAGCACACCGTGACCACCTTCCCGACCCCGCGGCCCGTCGCCGTCACCGTCGAACTGCTGTCAGGCGACCTCACCGTCGTCGCCACCGCCCGCACCGACAGCGTGGTGATCGTCCGGCCCGCCGACCCGTCCGCCAAGGCCGACGTGCGCGCCGCCGACGACACCACGGTCGACTACACCGACGGTGTCCTGCGCGTCACCACCCCCAAATCGTGGCGCACCAACACCCCGTTCGGCGGCAACCCGACCATCGCCGTGCACATCGAGGTGCCCTCCGGCTCCACACTGACCAGCACCACCGGCGTCGGACAGGTACTGGCCACGGGCGACATCGGTCGCTGCGATCTGACGGTGTCCCTGGGTGACATCACCGTCGACCGTCCGGCGGAGTCGGTGACCGCGAAGACCGCCAAGGGCGATGTCCGGATCGGCGAAGCGACCCGGGGCGAACTGCGTCTGGAGACCTCCGTCGGCGAGCTCGAGGTGGGTATCCATCCCGGCAGTGCCGTCCGGCTGGAGACCACCGCGCTGCTGGGCACCATCCGGAATCGGATGGGCCCGATCGCGGAGTCCGGTGCCACGGAGACCGTCGCGGTGTACGCGCGGAACTCCCTGGGCGACATCGTCATCCGGCACACCACCACCGCCTGACCCGGTTGTCTCAGCGCACGGTGACCACACGGTTGTGCCGACCGGTGGCACCGTCGGGGAACGGGGTGACGCGGGCCTCGGTCTGGACGGCGCCGGTGCCGTCGACAGCGCGCACGCGCAGCGTGTGGGTGCCGGGCGGGGCGTCCCAGACCCAGGTCCACTGCCGCCAGGTGTCGAGAGAGTAGGCGGTGGCGAGCGTGGCGGGCCGCCAGGGACCGTCGTCGACCTGGACTTCCACGCCGGTGATCCCGCGGCCCTGCGCCCAGGCGACACCGGCGACCGTCACCGGTCCCGCGGGCAGGGTCGCGAAGGCGGCCGGGACGTCGATCCGGGACGCGGTCTTGATGGGTGCCCGTGGGGCCCAGCCGCGTTCGGTCCAATACGCGCGGGCCCGATCGAAGCGGGTGACCTCCAGGTCGACCACCCATTTGGTGGCCGAGACGTATCCGTAGAGGCCGGGCACGACCATCCGCGCCGGATAGCCGTGGGCGACGGGCAGGGCGGCACCGTTCATGGCGACGGCGAGCAGGGCGTCCGGGTTGCCGAGTACCGCGTCGAGCGGGGTGCCCGCGGTGAAGCCGTCCACGCTGCGCGACAGGATCATGTCGGCCTCGGAGGACGGTCCCGCGTCGGCTAGCAGGTCGGTGAGCCGGTAGCCGGTCCAGGTCGCCGTGCCCGCCAGATCGCCGCCGACCTCGTTCGACACGCACGTCAGGGTGATCGTGGCCGCGACGGCGGGGCGGGCACGCAGGTCCTCGAAGTCGAGTTCGAGCTCGCGGTCCACCATGCCGTGGATGCGCAGCCGCCACTGTGCCCTGGTCAGCGCGGGCAGTTGCAGCGCGGTGTCGATGCGGTAGAACTCGTCGGCCGGGGTGACGAAACGGGTCAGCCCGGAGACCGGGAGATCCATCTCCGGCAGCACCGGCGGGGCGGGATCGGCGACGGGCGGGAGCACGAAAGCCGCCCGGTCGGCGGTGATGTCGCGCAGGCGGCTGCCGAGGAATCGGCCCGCCGCGCCCGCGGCCGCCGCACCGGCCGCGACACCGGCCACGGCGAGCAGGAAGGTGCGCCGGGTCGGGCCTTCGCCCGCCGGGTGATCGGCCGGGGCGCGCAAGAGCAGCCAGAGCGCGGCGGCGCCCGCCACGGCACCCACCAGCGAGGGAATCGCGAAAGCCGGGGTCGCGGAGGGCCGCAGCAGCGCCAGCACGGCCACCGCGACACCGAGCCCGCCCAGGATGCCCGCCCCGAGCGCCGGGCTGCGGCGCGCGAGCTGGCCGATGAGCGCGGCCGCCAGCACCATGACCACCGCCATCGTGATGGCCAGCGCCAGTTTGTCGTTGGTACCGAACCAGCGGATCGCATTGTCCTTCAACCACTTCGGGGTGTGGTCGATGACCGTCGCGCCCAGGACGTAGAACGGGGAGGCGTTCGGGTCCACCAGCGCGGCCACGAGGTGGCCCACGCCGAGCACCGTCGCCGCGGCGGCCGTCGCGGCGACCGCGGCTCCGGTGCGACCCGGTGTGCGAACCATGCTGTCACTCCTGTTTTCTCGGGGTGTCGGCACAGCCCGTCACGGGACGGGTCAGCCGACCACCATGCTGACGATCGGTGAGGTGGTCGGTCCCGGCGAGCCACCGGCCGGTTCGACCGTGACCGCGAGGGTGTCGGCGCCGGCGACCGGGGTGACGACCGGGGTCCGGCCGTCCATGAGCGCCACCGATTGCGGTGTACCGCCGTCGGGGATCAGCCACAGCTGGTAGGCGCGGTCGGCGGGCAGCGTGGGCATGTCACCCAGCGAGACCGCCGCGGCACCCAGCGCGGTGGACTGGTGCACCGTCATCTCGCCGCCGCCGGTCATGGGCACCGAGGACGACCGGCTGTCGGGTTCCTCGAGCACCTGCTGCGCGGTGAGGGTCTCGGGCTTGTCACCGGTCCGGTCGATCACCACCGCGATCCCGGCCCCGGCGCCCACGGCGATGATCGCGGCGGCGGCCACCGTCAGCCAGCGCAGGCGCCACCGGCTGTCGCGGCGGATCAGCGGACGGACCTGCGGGTCGAGCCGGTCCAGCGCCTGCATCAGGGCCGCTTCGAGCCGGGCCGGTGGGGGCACCGAGTCGACCACGGTCAGCGAGGCGAGCGTTTCCTGGATGCGGCACACGGCGGTGTGGAACTGTTCGGCCTCCTCGGGGCCCGCCGCCTCGAGCCGGTCGTCGACGGCGCGGCGCTGGTGCGGGTCGAGTGCGTCCAGGGCGTACGGGTAGGCGTCGTCGAGCCAGGACCAGGGGGTCTGCCGATCTGTCTCGCTCATCGGGTGTTTCCTCCGGTCAAGCAGTTCTCTAGTCGTTTCAAGCCGTCCCTGATCCGGCTCTTCACCGTCGGCAGCGGCACGTCCAGGGTCTCGGAGACCTCGGAGTAGGTGCGGCCGCTGTAGTAGGCCAGGGCGACCGCTTCGCGTTGCAGCTCGGTCATGGTGTGCAGACAGTCCAGGACCGATTGCTCGTCGAGGCGCTGGGTGACCGCCTCGGCCACGCTGTCGTGGTCGCGCCCCAGGTGGGCGTGCCCGAACACCAGGTCGCGGGTGGTGGCCGACTGTTCGGCGCGCACCCGGTCGACCGCGCGGCGGTGGGTGAGCATCATCAGCCAGCCGATCGGGCTGGCCTTGCCGGGGTCGTAGCCGGCGGCCAGCGACCAGACCTGCAGGAACACCTCCTGCGTGACGTCCTCGGCGGCGCCGTGATTGCGCACCACCCGTAACGCGAGCCCGAACACACGCGGGCTGGTCGCGCGATAGAACTCGGCGAAGGCGGTCCGGTCCCGGTCGGCGACCCGGCCCAGCAACCCCACCAGCTCGGCTTGCACGGCATGGTCGCGGGGCCCCGCTGGACAGGCGGGTGCCGGATCGACCGCACGCAAACGGATCGGTGCGGTACCCGGCCGGTCGGTCATCGTGTCGTCCCTGACGTCGGCATGAGAGGGATTTCGGCCTGCTCCCAGGCCCGGATGGGTGCCGCCGGGGAATTTCTTCCCCGGCGTTCCCGCCCTCGGCGCCGCGATGGTCCGCGTCACGACGCGGGCGGCATGAGCACGCTGTCGATCATGTAGACGGTGGCGTTGGCGGTGCGGACACCGCCGCAGATCACGTTCGCCTCGCCGACCTTCAGTGTGTCACCGGATCCGGTGACCGTCACGTCGGCACCCTCGACGGTCTTGTGGGTGCCGGGGATGTCGGCGGGCGCGATCTGGTTGGGCACCACGTGGTAGGTGAGGATCTTGGTCAGGGTGGCCGAATCGGTCTTCAGCGATTCGATGGTGGCCGGGTCGATCTTCGCGAACGCCGAGTCGACGGGCGCGAACACGGTGAACTCGCCACCGTTGAGGGTGTCGACCAGGTTGACCTCGGGGTTGAGCTGGCCCGAGACGGCCGCCACGAGCGTGGTGAGCATCGGGTTGTTGGACGCGGCGACCGTCACCGGGTCCTGGGCCATGCCGCTGACCGAGCCGGGTCCGCTGGGCACCTGGGCGGCGTATTCCGCGCACCCGGCGCCGACGAGCCCGGTGGCGGCGTCGCCGGTGGTGGGTGCCGAGGTCATCGGCATCGAGGTCATCGAGGCGGAGGAGGTGGTCGAGGTGGTGGAGTCGTCGTCGGAACAGGCGGCGGCGCCGAGCACCGAGCCGAGAAGCGCTGCCGCCAGGAGAGTACTGCGCAGGGTTCGCATGGTTTTTCCGTCACTTCCGTACTGGCGGCGAAGCGCCGCGGCGAGGGGATGTCACGGAGTTCGGCCAGCCCACCACACCGGATGGCTCGCAGCCGACGATTCGTCGGAGATCAGTCCGACGGTGGGCCGAACCAGCGCACGAGCTGCTCGTTCAGGGATTGCTGGTCGTCCCCGATCCAGGCGACGTGCCCGTCGGGGCGCAGCAGCACAGCCGGGGCGTCCAGGGCGGCGGTGGGTTCGGTGAGCAGGTCGATGCGGCCGGACCATCCGTCGACCGACACGCCCGCGGTGCGGTCGAGGACGGTGCCGCGGCCGTGGCGCAGCCGGTCGAACAGGCGGCCCTCGCCCAGGGCGAGGTCGGGCAGCCGTCGGCCGAGCAGGTCGGGGCCGGGGCCGAGGTCGTAGCGGATGTCGACCGCGGTGATCTTGTCGATCAGGCGGCGGTTCACCGCGTCGATGTCCATCAGCTCGGTGAGCAGTGCGCGCACGGCCCGCGCGCCCGGTTCGGTGGACAGCAGTTCGGTCTGGGCGCGGGTGTTGTCCAGAACGGCGGCGGCCACGGGATGCCGTTCGGTTTCGTAGGTGTCGAGCAGGGTGTCGGAGACCGACCCGTGGACCCGGGCGGCCAGTTTCCAGCCGAGATTCACCGCGTCCTGGACGCCCAGGTTCAGGCCCTGGCCGCCGATGGGCGGGTGGATGTGGGCCGCGTCGCCCGCCAGCAGCACCCGGCCGACCCGGTACCGGTCGGCGACGCGGGTGGCGTCGCCGAACCGCGACAGCCAGCGCGGGGAGTGCACGCCGAAATCGGTTCCCGCGTGGGCACGTAGTTGCCGTTGGAAGTCCGCCAGGGTGGGCGGTTGCGCGCGGTCCTCCTCGACGCCCTCGGCGGGAACGATGACGCTGTAGATCCCCTCGCCGAAGGGCCGCAGCGTGACGCGGCGCGTGGTGCGGCCCAGCTCGGCCATGGCGGCGCTGATCTCCTCGGGCGCCACGCCCACTTCCAGCTCGCCCATCAGGGTGTCGTTGCGGGCGGGCTCGCCAGGGAACCCGACACCGAGCAGCCTGCGCACCGTGCTGCGGGCGCCGTCACAGCCGACGAGGTAGCGGGTGCGCACCCGCTGTCCGTCGGCGAGTTCGACGGTCACCCCGTCCTCGTCCTGCTCGAATCCGGCCACCGCGCATCCGCGCCGGACCTCCGCGCCCAGCGCGAGCGCGTGTTCGGTGAGCACCTGATCGATCACCGGCTGCGGAATCCCCAGCAGATACGCGTCTTCCAGCCCCGCGGGCGCGGGTGCGGGAATCCCGGCGAAGATGCCCCCGACCGGCCGTCGCCGTCCCCGCGCGACCAGCCGTTCCAGCAGTCCGCGCATCGCCATCAGCTCGAGGCTGCGCACGTGCAGGCTGACGATCCGGGTCGACGGTCCGGGCCCGGTCTCCATCTCCACCACGAGCACCCGCACCCCGTGCAACCGCAGCTCGGCCGCCAGCATCGCTCCGGTCGGCCCGCCTCCGGCAATGACCACCTCGAACATGAATCACCCGTCCGCTCGTTCAGCATCCGGGTTTGCGCAGGTCCCGGCCTCGGCCGCCCAGTGTGCGGTACCGCGGGACGCCGCCGCAAGCGATATTCCGGCGGCGAGCCTCAGGTGCCTTGTGGGACGATCACGCTGTCGGGGCCGGGAAACATGAGCCCTTCGTGGCCGTCTTCGAAGCGCACCACATAGGGAGGCGCGCCGTCGCTTCCGCGGATTTCGACGATCTCCCCGGTCTGATCCGTCCGGCCGACCGTGCGGCCGTGCACCACGAGCCGATCGCCAACATTGGCGTGCATCGAGCAACCTCCCTCTCACCGGCGAACAGTGTCTGTATCGGTCGAGCAGTCACCTTGCGCCAACCAGTATGAGGCGCGGCCGGGTGCCGTGGGTGCTGGATTCGGAATCGGTTCGTCCCCTCCCTGACCACTCCGATCACCCTGGTCAAGCACGCCGCGTTCGCCGAGCGGATGTGGTTCCAGCGCACCCTCGGGCGGCTCGCCGACCGCGACTGCGACGGACCGCTCTGGGAACACGGCGGATTCCACGTCGACGACACCGAGACCGTCGACGAGGTCATCGCGGAATTCGAGCGCGCGAGCGCGAGATCCCGCGCGGTCGCGGCGGCTGTCCCCCTCGACGCCCTCCGCGAACATCCGCGCGTGGGCGTGGTCAGCGTGCGCTGGATCTACGTGTTCATGACCGCCGAATTCGCCCGCCACGCCGGCCACGGCGACATTCTGCGCGAGCAGATCACCGCGGCCGGCTGACCCGGTTCTTAGACCGGGCGGTGCCACAGCGATGTGTGGCTGATACCCCTGAGCCCTTTGACAGCCGAGAGCCCGGGCCGCCGGTTCTTCGGCGGGCCCGGGCTCGGCGGGGGTCAGCGCAGGTCGAAACGGTCGTTGTCGGCGACCTGGACCCAGGCGGTGACGAAGTCGCGCACGAACCGTTCGCGCGCGTCGGTCTGGGCGTACACCTCGGATACGGCCCGCAGCTGGGAGTGCGAGCCGAAGAGGAGGTCGTTGGTGGTGCCGGTCCAGCGCACCCGGCCGGTGCGGCGGTCCACGCCCTCGAAGAGGTTGTCGACGGACTCCGACGGCTTCCATTCGACCGTCCGGTCGAGCAGGTTGACGAAGAAGTCGTTGGTGAGCACGCCGGGGCGATCCGTGAACACGCCGTAGTCGCTGTCGCCGTGGGTGACGCCCAGGGCGCGCAGGCCGCCGAGCAGCACCGTCATCTGGGGCGCGGTGAGGTCGAGCAGGTAGGCGCGGTCGAGCAGCAGCCGCTCGAGCGGGGCCTTCTCACCGGTGCGTACGTAGTTGCGGAACCCGTCGGCGCGCGGTTCGAGCACGGCGAAGCTGTCCACGTCGGTGTCGTCCTGGGTGGCGTCGGTGCGGCCCGGGTGGAACGGCACGGTGACGTCCACGCCCGCGTCCGCCGCCGCCTTCTCGACCGCGGCCGAGCCCGCGAGCACGATCAGGTCGGCCAGCGACACCTGCTTGTCCCCGGACCCGAACTCCCGCTGGATCCGCTCGAGCACCGACAGCACCTGCGCCAGCTCGGCCGGTTCGTTGACCTCCCAGCTCCGCTGCGGCTCCAGCCGCACCCGGGCGCCGTTGGCCCCACCGCGTTTGTCGGTGCTGCGGAAGCTCGCCGCCGACGCCCACGCGGTCCTGACCAGCTGGGTGACCGACAGGCCGGATTCCAGCACGGCCTTCTTCAGCGCCGCGATGTCCTGATCGTCGATCAGCGGATGCTCGACGGCGGGCACCGGGTCCTGCCACAGCTGGGGTGCGGGCACCCACGGCCCGAGATAGCGGCTGATCGGGCCCATGTCGCGGTGCAGGAGCTTGTACCAGGCCTTGGCGAAGGACTCGGCCAGTTCCTCGGGGTGGTCGAGCCAGCGGCGGGTGATCGGCCCGTAGATCGGGTCCTCGCGCAGTGACAGGTCGGTGGTCAGCATGGTCGGTGTGCGGGCGGGCCCGTCGAAGGGGTCGGGGATCAGCCCTTCGCCCGCACCGTCTTTCGGCTTCCACTGCCAGGCACCGGCCGGGCTCTGGGTGAGTTCCCAGTCGAAGCCGTACAGGTTCTGCAGGAATCCGTTGCCCCACCGGGTGGGGGTCGCCGTCCAGACCACCTCGAGACCACTGGTGATGGCGTCCTTGCCCTTGCCCGTGCCGTAGGCGCTCTTCCAGCCCAGGCCCTGCTGCTCGAGCGGGGCGGCCTCGGGTTCGGGACCGACCAGCGAGGCGTCGCCCGCGCCGTGGGTCTTGCCGAAACTGTGGCCGCCGACGATGAGCGCGGCGGTCTCCTCGTCGTTCATCGCCATCCGGCCGAACGTCTCGCGGATGTCGCGGGCCGCGGCCACCGGGTCCGGGCGGCCGTTGGGCCCTTCCGGATTCACATAGATCAGGCCCATCTGGACCGCGCCGAGCGGGCCGGACAGTTCGCGGTCACCGCTGTAGCGCTCGTCGCCGAGCCAGGTGTCCTCCGGCCCCCAGAAGACCTCCTCGGGCTCCCAGATATCGGGGCGGCCGAAACCGAATCCGAAGGTCTGGAAACCCATCTCCTCGAGCGCCACATTGCCGGCGAAGACCAGCAGGTCGGCCCAGGAGATCTTGTTGCCGTGCTTCTGCTTGACCGGCCAGAGCAGACGGCGGGCCTTGTCGAGATTGGCGTTGTCGGGCCAGCTGTTGAGCGGCGCGAAACGCTGGGCGCCCTGGCCGCCACCGCCGCGGCCGTCCGCGATGCGGTAGGTGCCTGCCGCGTGCCAGCTCATCCGGATGAACAGGCCGCCGTAGTTGCCATAGTCGGCGGGCCACCAGTCCTGCGAATCGGTGAGCACGGCCGCGACATCGGCCTTCAGCTCCTCGACATCGAGCCGGGCGAATTCCGTGGCGTAGTCGAAGTCCTCGCCCAGCGGGTTGGATTTCGACGAGTGCGCGTGCAGGACCGAGACGTCGATCTGCTCGGGCCACCAGTCCTCGATGGTGCGGGGGCGGCGGTCGGGCTGCGGGGTCGGCGCGGGGATCGCCGGGTTCTCGCTCTCGCTGGTGCTCTGGGTGTGGGTGTCCGGATCGGGCGGTCGGCTGTCGGAGGTCACGATGGTCATTCCTTCCTGGACGGGTCGAGCGGGCTGTGAGCAGGGTCGTTGCCGGAAGCGGCGCACTCGGCGCACAGCCCCCAGTAGAGGACTTCGGCCTCGTCGATCACGAAGCCGCGGTCGTCGGCGGCGGTCAGGCAGGGGGCCGCGCCGACCTGGCAGTCGACATCGGCGATCGCCCCGCACGCACGGCAGACGAGGTGATGGTGGTTGTCGCCGACGCGGGTCTCGTAGCGGGCCAGCAGGCCGCGGGGCTGGATACGGCGCAGCAGGCCCGCGGCGGTGAGAGTGTGCAGCGAGTCGTAGACGGCCTGGCGCGAGACCGTGGCCAGCCGGGAACGCACCGCGCGCACGATGGCGTCGGTGTCGGAGTGCGGGTGCTCGTGCACCACGCTCAGCACCGCCACCCGCGGGGCTGTCACACGCAACGACGCATCCCGCAGCAACTGCTGGAATCCCACGTCCGAGGGCACGCTCGCAGTGTTCTCCGCATTCTGGAACGAGTCAAGGATGCCGCGGTGCGCCGCGATTGGCGACGTGGCGCCAGGGTATGCGGTGGTCGAGCGGCACACATCAGGTGCAGGCCGCCCGCACGAAGAGGAGAACACCATGCTCGGACTCGGAATCCTCGGCTGGATCATCATCGGCGGCCTCGCCGGCTGGATCGCGAGCAAGTTCATGAAGACCGACGCTCAGCAAGGCATTCTGCTCAATATCGTGGTCGGCGTCATCGGCGGTCTGCTCGGCGGATTCCTGCTGAAGCTGTTCGGTGTCGATGTCGCGGGCGGTGGGCTGTGGTTCAGCTTCTTCACCTGTCTCGGCGGCGCGGTGATCCTGCTGTTCCTGGTCGGCCTGGTCACCGGCCGCCGCGGCGTCTGACCGCCCCGCGTCCGCTCGGGTCGATCGGCGGTGGCGCGCATGCCAGACTGGCAGCGTGACCGGGCCGGTGAAGACGACCAGTGAGACGCAGTCGAACGGAAAACCGCGGCGCGACCGCGGGGATGTGATCGGAGGGGGTTTGCTGTGGCTGGCCAAGTGGTCGCTGTGCATCGTCGCCATCGCGGCGGGCGCGTGGGTGCTCGGCTCGATCGTCGCCCGGTTCTGGGTGGTGCTGCTGCCCGTGGCGCTGGCGATCGTGGTGGCCACCGTGCTGTGGCCGCCGACCCGCTGGCTCACCCGCCACAAATTCCCCCCGGCACTGGCCGCGGCCGTCACGCTGCTCGGCTTCCTCGCGATCGTGGGTGGGGTCGTCGCGCTCATCGTGCCCTCGGTCGCTGATCAGGCGCCCGAACTGGCCGACAAGTCGACCGCCGGGGTCAACCAGGTCCGCGACTGGATCCAGGGGCCGCCCTTGAGCATTCGCGACGAGCAGCTCGATTCGGCGGTCGACGCCATCGTCGACCGCCTGCAATCCAGCGGCACGCAGATCGCCAACGGCGTGTTCACGGGCGTGTCCACCGCGACCTCGATGCTGATCACCCTGTTCCTCGTCCTGGTGCTGGTGTTCTTCTTCCTCAAGGACGGCCCGCGCCTGCTGCCCTGGATGCACTCGGTGCTGGGCAGCGGCAGCGGCCGCCACATCGAGGCCGTGCTGGAACGGGTCTGGGCCACCCTCGGTGGCTTCATCCGCACCCAGGCCGTCGTCAGCTTCGTCGACGCGGTGTGCATCGGCGCGGCGCTGTTCATCCTCGACGTGCCGCTGGCCATGGTGCTGTCGGTGATCACGTTCATCGGTGGTTTCGTGCCCATGGTCGGCGCGTTCGTCGCCGGTGCGCTCGCGGTGCTGGTGGCCCTGGTTGGCAACGGGTTCACCACCGCGATGATCGTGCTCGGCATCGTGATCGCGGTGCAGCAACTGGAAGGCAATGTGCTCCAGCCGGTCCTGCAGAGCCGGAGCATGGAACTGCACGCGGTGATCGTGCTGCTCGCGGTCACCGCGGGCGGCTCGCTCTACGGGATCACCGGCGCCTTCCTGGCGGTGCCGGTGGTGGCGATGATCGCGGTGGTCCTGCGCTATATCGGCGAGCAGATCGACGCCGTCACCGCACCCCCGCTCGACCCGGTGAGCGACGATCCGGACCCGGAGGTGAAGGCCCCCGCCTAGTTTCGACGGTGTCCAATTCACGCGGGGCCGTACTCTGTTGGGGGCCTGCATGATTGGTGGCCGTAGCCCGTAGGATGGAGCCTGATGGACCACACGGACCCGTACCCCCGCCCTGTTCCGTTCACGGTGCCGAAGCTATTGGTGGGCTTAGGGTCGGCGCTGGTCGTCGCGGCGGCGATCGCCTCGTTCACCTTCACCTCCACCCTCGCCCGCGCGGCCGGCATCCCCGAACACCTCACCTGGCTGTGGCCGGTGGTGGTCGGGCTCACCGTGGCGTTGCTCGCCGGTACCTTCCTCACGCTGGTCGGTATCCGCGACGAGCGGGCGACCTCCCTGGTGCGGGTCTACGAGCTGTTGCTCGTCGCCGCCGTCCTGGCCAGCATCTGCGGCAACGTGCTGTCCATCTCGCGCGGTCCGATCGTGATGAGCACCCTCGAGATCGCCACCGTGGTCTCGGTGCCTCCGCTGTGCCTGATGGTGTGCGTCGGCAACTACCTGCTGCTCACCGCGGTCGTCCCGGTACGCATCGTCGCCTCGGTCCGTGAGGACGACTGGCGGCTGCGAGCCCTGCGGGTCCCCACCGCGCCACCCTCACCCAAGGGCACCGACCCCACCCCGCAGGACGGTGCCGCGTGGTGGGACCAGTACCGCAGCGAGGCGAGAACCCCGTCACCGACGCCGACGCCCCGGCCGTAGGAACCGGCGACCCTGTTTGCCGTCACCGGCGCCTGGCGCGGCGACATCCCCCGTCCCGACGCCGGGATCTAGACGACGGCAGACGGCGGCCAGGTTTCCACCGAGGACACCGCACCGGCACGCATCGCCGTCAGGAGCTGTCCGGCCGACCGAAGATTCCATTCCATGATTCCGACGCTGACCACACCGTGCGGAAGCCATGAAATCCCTTGTAGCGCAAGGGAGCGAGCAGGTCAGGCGGGAATATCGGCGGGCTCGGCGAGAGGCGCCGCGGCCCGGTGGGTCCGGCCACGCACCGGGCGGCGACGCACCGGCCGCCACCCGCGCACGGCCTGGTCCGGGTGCAGGAAATCGTGCACGACGAGTGCCGCGTCCAGCTGCCACATGGTCGCGCTGTCGAGGATGTCGAGCCCGGTCAGTTCGGCGATCCGCTTGAGCCGGTGGTCGACGGTGTTGGCGTGGATGTAGAGGGTGCGGGCGGTGACACCGCGGTGCAGACCCGACCGCAGATGGGTGCGCAGGGTGACGAGCAGGTCCGGATGGGCGGCGACGGGGGCGATGAGATCCGCCAGCCGGTCGCGGCCGGGTCCGGAGCGGGTGAGCTGGTGTTCCAGCGCGTAGTCCGCGAAGGGATACAGGCCGGGGGTGCCGTAGACGGTGTTCACCACCTCGAGCAGTTCGTGCGCCTGCCGCCGGGCGGCCACGATCTCGTCGCGCGCCGCCGCCAGCGAGACGACCGCGAGCGTGGAATCCTCGACGACAGCGCCGATCTCCCCCAGCACACCGGGTTCGGGCACCAGCATCGTCCCGCCGTGCCCACCCAGCACCGCGGGCACCGGCCGACGGCACAACCGCGTGATCCACTGATGCAGTTCGGCGGGTGACACCGGCCCGAGCTCACCCGGCCCGGCGGACACGGCCAGCACCACGCACCGCTGCGGCACCGGCAGTCCGTGCCGGTGGCCGATCTCGGCGACACCGCGCTCGGCGAACAGCGCCCGCGCCAGTTCGCCCGGACCGCCCTGATCACGGTGATACCCGGCGGTGTCGGCGAAACCGGCCGACACCGCGCTGGTCGCCGAGTGCACGGCCTCGATCAGGCGCTGGGTGTCGGGCCGGTCCCGCCCGGACACGTGGACACGGAACACCGTGTGCACCAGCCGTTGCGCGAGCTCGTAGGTCATCCCCGCACAGGCCCACCGGGCCGCGAGCCGCTGGATGGTCTCGAGCCGGTTCGTGCTCGCCCGGTCGTCGGTCAGCAGTCCCAGGCACGCGGTGACCACGGAAGTGATCTCGTGCGCGGGCAGATTCGCGCCCGGCACCGTCTCGGTCAGGACATCGACCACGCGGTCGACCGCTGCCAGGTTCTCCCCGGACGGCCTTGCCTTCGCCATTGCAGTCATTCATGGTGCTTTCGGTAGAGCCACCGCCGGTCGAGCGATATCCGTCGCTTCCGCCGGAGCAATATGGTGCACGCACCAGGCGAAACGGTGGCGTGCACCAGTGTGCGTGACACTGTGTAACACTGTCACTGCACGCAGCCACAGCCTTCCGGCGCACCCTGTTGTCACAGGCGCCAAGATGCCCGCGCGGCGGCTCTCAGATCTCGGGCCAGTGGTGTTCGAGCGCGGAGATGATGAAGTCCACCTTCACGTCGGTCGCGCCCCGGTCGGTCCACGAGTCCTCCGGCCGCAGCACGGAAGTGTTCTCGCCCAGGGCCTCCCGGACCTGCTCCAGGCCGCTGGCGCCGGACTGATCGACGGTGCGCATGGCCTGCACGCCGAGGTGACAGGCGAAGACGGTGTCGCCGAGGAAGTCCAGCGCGAACATGGCCTGGGCCGGGGTGACGCCCTGCGCGGTGAGGTTCGCCGCGTACGCCTCGAGGATGTGGGTGATGCGGGTGAAGGCGGGCGCGAAGGAGTAGACCACGCGGGGCAGGCCGGGATTCTCCTCGCACACGCGCCAGCACTCGTCTGCCCACAGCCGCAGTGTCGCGCGCCAGTCGGCGCCGGGTTCGGGGCGGCGGATGGTGGCGGCGACGGCGTCCAGGCAGCCGACGACGATGTCGTCGCGGGACCCGAACAGCCGGTAGATCGCGGTGGTGACCACGCCGATCCGGTCGGCGACGGCGGCGAGGGTGAACTTGTCGATGCCCTCGTCCATCGCCGCCCGGATCACGTCCTGCTCGGTGAAGGCGGGCTTGCGACCCACCTTCTTGCCCGTCGCCCATCCCGCACCGCTCATGCGGACAGGCTAATGGTTCGTCAGTTGCCATCCCCGCGTGCTGTGCAGGTGCCGCCAGAACCGCGCGTAGGTGCCGTCGGCGGCGAGGAGTTCGTCGTGGGTGCCCTGGGCGGCCACCGTGCCGTCTCCGTCGAACTGGATGATGTGATCGGCCCTGGCGATGGTGTCGAGCCGGTGCGCGATCACCAGGACCGTGGCCTGCTCGCGCAGCGTCTCGACCGCGGCCACGATGTGGGCCTCGTTCTCCACGTCCAGGGCCGAGGTGGCCTCGTCGAGCAGCACGATGGGTGCGCGCTTGAGCAGTGCCCGCGCGATCGCCACCCGCTGACGCTCCCCGCCCGACAGTGCCCGACCGCCCTCTCCGACCCGGGTCTGCCAGCCGTCGGGCAGCCGTTCGGCGATCTCGGTGACACCGGCGAGATCGGCCGCGGCGCGCACCTCACCCTCGCTCGCCCCGGCGCGCCCGACCGCGACATTGGCCACCAGGGTGTCGTCGAAGAGGTAGACATCCTGGAAGACCATCGACAGCTGACCCATCAGCTGCTCGGTGGTCTGCGCGGTGACCGGCACGCCACCCACCGACACGGTGCCCGCCTCGATGTCGTAGAACCGGCTGATCACCCGCGCGACGGTGGTCTTGCCGCTGCCGGACGGACCGACCAGCGCGGTCATCGAACCGGCCGGGACGGTGATCGACACCTCGCGCAGCGCGGGTGCGGCGTCCGGTGCGTAGCGGAAGGTGACGCCCTCCAGCGCCACGGCGCCGGGCGCGGTGAGCACTGCCGGTGCGTCCGGTTCCGGCAGCGGTTCGGCGGTGAGCACCTCGTCGAGCGCGTCCAGCAACTGGCGCCGGGACTCGAGCGCCACCGCGTTCTCGGTGATCCCCGACAGCGTCGAGGAGAACCGCAGGGTCAGGCCGATGAAGGCCAGCGCGGGCACCGCCTGCAACGTGCCCGCCACCGCCAGCGACCCGGCGGCGCCGATCAGGGCGACGACCACGCCCTGGGTGGCCATCCCACCGAGCAGCAGACCCGCCGACTCGAACCACAGACCACGCGTCTTGGTGCGGTAGGCGCGGTCCATCTCCGCGGCCAGTGGCGCGAAATCCGCGCTGCGACCGCAGGAACGCAGCGCGCCCTGGCACTGGGCGTACTCGACGATCCGGTCGGCCAGCGCGATCTCGGCCGGTTCGTGGATCGTGCGACCGGCGCGCATGAGCCCCGTCGACACCAGCGTGATCACCACGAACACCGGCACCGCCGCGGTGAGGATCGCCCCGAGCAGCGGGTTCCAGAGCCAGGCCGCCACGATGATCACCACCGCCGAGGTGATGCGGGCGACCAACGGCCCGAACATGTGCGCGAAGATCTCCCCCGCCGACATCAGCTCGGTCGAGACCATGCGCGAGAGCCGTCCCGCCACCGGTCGCGCGAACCAGCCCAGTGGCTGCTTGGCCACCTGGTCACCCACCAGCCGGTGGATGCTGACCAGGAAGTCGAGGGCCACGGCGTAGTTCTTGCTGCTCTGCAGGTAGTTCACCGCGAAGCTGGCCGCGGCCAGCGCGGCGAGCACCCACAGCCAACCGGCCAGGCCCAGGCCCCAGACCGGGCCGTCCTCGGCCAGCGCGCTGATGGTGGGCAGCAGCGCGGCCAGCGCCAGGCCCTCGACGAGCCCGGCCAGCACGCTGACGGCCAGCGCGACGCGGATCTTCTCGGGACGCGACACCATCCGGCCCATCCTGGGGCCGATGTCGAGCAGGGGCAGGGTCATCGCCGGTCTCCTTCTGGCGTGCCGGTGGCCGACGTGCGGCCGGTGTCGTGCCCGGCGGCGCTCGAGCGCCACAGCCGGGCGTAGCCGGGTTCGGTGAGCAGTTCGTCGTGGGTGCCGGTCGCGACGACGCGCCCGCCGTCGATGAGGATGATCTGGTCGACGCCGGTGATCACCTCGGGTCGGTGCGCGATGAGCAGCACGGTGCGACCCCGCGCCAGCGCCGAGAGCGCCTGCTGGATCTCGTGCTGGGATTCCGGATCGGTCAGCGCGGTGGCCTCGTCCAGAACCAGCACGGGTGCGTCGACGAGCAGGGCGCGCGCGATCGACACGCGCTGCGCCTGGCCGCCCGACAGCGTGGTGTCGGTGCCGTAGACGGTGTCGAATCCCCGTGGCAGCGCGTCGATCTCGTCGAGGATCTGCGCCGCGGCGGCGGCCGCGCGAACCTGCGCCTCGGTGGCGTCCGGGCGGCCGAGGGCGATGTTGTCGCGCAGACTGATCCGCAGCAGTTGCGGGTCCTGCAGCACGAATCCCACGCGCGAGTACAGGTCCGCGATCCGCGACACCGCGACACCGCCGATCCGCACGGTGCCCGAGCGCGGGTCGTCGAACCGGGCCAGCAGCGTGGCGATCGTGGATTTCCCCGATCCCGACGGGCCCACCAGAGCGGTGACGGTTCCCTCCCGCAGCGTGAAGCTCACGTCCTCGACGGCGAGACCGGAATCGGCCTCGGCGCCATAGGAATAGCTCACGTGATCGAAGACGACCTCGTGCCCGTGCGGTCGCGCGTACTCGTCCTCGTCGTCGGCCAGCACCGGGGTGTCGAGCAGCTCGACCAGCCGCAGCGCCGCGCCCCCCGCCAGCTGCTGGGCCCACATCGAATTCATCAGCACTTCCAGCGCGTACGGGATCAGCAGCGCGATCAGTGCCGTGGCGAGCACGTCGGCCGCCGTGACCGTCGCGCTGTGGACGAGCACCGACCCGACGCCGATATTGATCAACAGCACCAGCGGCACCGCCAGGAAGGAGGTGCCGAGCGCGGAGACCCGGATCAGCGGCCGCACCCAGTCCAGGTAGAAGGCGTAGAAGTCGTCGGCGGCGTCCTGATAGCTGCGGTGCGCGCGCCCGACCCGGCCGAATGCCTTCACCACCGCGATGCCGGTGACGAATTCGACCATCCTGGCCGACACGCTCGACAGCCGCTGATCCATTTCCACGGTCTTGGCGCCCATGCCGATCAGCGGCAGCATCATCGCGCCCACGTAGCAGGGCAGCGTGGCGATCGTCAGCAGGCCCAGCCGCCAGTCGATGACGAAGGCGTAGACCATCAGCGCCAGCGGCATCACCACCGCGTTCGTGCCGTCGACCGGCTTGTGCGCGATGAGCTGGTGCACGGTGCCGATCTCGTCCTGCAGCGCCTTGCGCACCCGCCCGGAGTTGGTGGAGGTGAACCAGCCCAGCGGAATCCGCGCGAACCGCTCGACCATGCGCAGCTGGACGAGATGCCCGAACCGCGCGTCCGCCAGATGCGTGAGGAACAGCGCGACGAAATAGATCACGAGCCGGAGCAGGAACGCGCCGAGCAGGATTCGCAGCCAGCGCTCCACCTCGGCGCCGTCGACGGCCACGCCCGCGGCGTGCGCGTCGAGCAGCACCTCCCCGATCCGCACCAGGGCGACGTAGGGCACCACGGCCACGATGCCCGACACCACCGCGAGCAGCCTGCCCAGGGTCAAGGTGCCCGACACCGGTTTCAGCAGGTCACGCAGCGCCCGCGCGCCCGCCTTCTGCTGTTGCTTCGTGGCGCGGGTCTGCTGGTCGGTGTCCTGCGGCGGGCCGGTCGGCGGTGGTGCCGAGGTGTCGGCCGAGGAAGTCACTGTGGTCATGGCGCTCCTGGATCGGACCTGCGGTGCACCCAACCCCGTGTCGGCAGCACCACCGGCCCGGCAAGTTAGGTTTGCCATACTTAATAATGAATGGAGTTCACATTAAGGCAGCACCGCAGCGTCCGCAAGAGCCCGCGACCCGAGCACTTGCGCCGCAACGACTTTCGGGCCGGTCAGCTCCCGTACGCGGTACCCTCGGGCAGCAGGTGACGCCGGACCAGGCGGCGCCAGCGGCGCTGCCGGTACCGGAAGATCCCGGAGGCGACGAGCGCGACGACCGCCGTGGCCGGTCCCGCCTCGATCTCGATGGTGTCGGTGTAGCGGCACCGGCCCTCGGTGAGGGGCTCCACGGCCAGCGTGTGGTTCCAGGTCTTCACCGCACCGCCGTGCTCGTGCGTGCGGATCGTGCCCGCTGCTTCGTCGACGTCGATCACCTCGATCGTGTGCCGGTAGAGCGGCAGGACATGGAACACCCACAGCCACGCCGTCCCGCGTTCGCCCGCGCGCAGCGGCTCGACCCGGCCCGCGAGCATCGGGATACCGAACAGCCCCCGGCACACGTAGAGGAAGGTCGCGGGGGCCAGCATCGCGCGCCAGACCCGGTCGGCGCTTGTCGGTAGTTCGGTGCGTAGACAGACTGTGCGCATCTACCCTCGTCTCCTGCGGTCGGTTCGTCGTGGACTCACCCTGAATACTGGGGGTGGCGACGACGGATGACTACTCGCGTTCGACAGCGGAGACCACATGGCACCCACGGATCGGTTCAAGCCACGTAAACAGCCCAGACAGCAGCGGTCGGCCCGCACCCGGGAGTGGATCCTGACCGCGGCTGCTCAGGTTTTCGCCGAGCACGGTTACGCCGCGGGCACGACCAACCGGATCGCCGAGCGGGCCGGCGTGTCCATCGGCTCGCTGTACCAGTACTTCCCGAACAAGGACGCCATCCTGGGTGCGCTGATCGACGAGCACATCGACGCGGGTTCCCGCATCCTGGGCGAACGCCTCGCCGCGGGCCTGCCGGGACCGCTCGACGACATCCTGCGCCTGTTCGTCCGCGCGACGATCGACAACCACCGCGACAATCCCCGCCTGCACCGCGTGCTGTTCGAGGAGGCGCCGCGCTCCCCCGCCCTCCTGGCCCGCCTGCGCGACACCGAACAGTTCGCGGTCGACCTGGTCACTCCCCTGCTGGCGAATCACCCCGAGGTCTCGGTCCCCGACCACCGGCTGGCCGCCCGCCTCGTCGTGGCCACCGTCGAATCCCTGGTCCACCGCCTGATCGCCACCACCACCCCGGCCTCACCGGAACAGCTCGAGAACGAAATGGTCGACCTGCTCGGCAATTACCTACGCCGCCCACCCCGCCCCGATCCCGCCGACGCGGACCCGTGACCGTGGCCCCGCTCAGCGCACCCGAGCGGCCACGAAATCGGCCGCCGCGTCGGCGTGACGCTGGTAGCGCAGATGCACATTCCAATCCCGGCCATCGGGATCACAGACCGGATCATTGTCGTTGCAGACATCGAATGTCCGGTCGGCGTACACCCCGGTCACCGCGCGCCCGAGTTCCCGAATGGGATTGCCGAACAGCAGGATCGCCGAAATACGGGATTCCGCGCTGTCGGGCAGCGTCGCGACGATCGGCCCGCCGACTTTGGCGCCCTCGCTGCTGATGCCGATCGCATTGTCGACGACATTCGCGCCCTGCGAATAGCCGACCAGCACGAATTTCTGGGCCGGACAGGCCGCCGCCTGCGCCACGACATGGTCGACCAGATCGCGATTGCCTTTCTGCACCGAGGCAGGCTGATCGGTACTCGCCGGATACTCCACCCGATAGGCGTCGGTCGAGCGGGCAAGCACATCTAGGTCACCAGTTCCAGGACGGCCCGCGGGGCGGACAGGGACAATTCGGTCGGGAAGCTCATGCGGACCAGCCGGTGCGGTGGGGCGGCTTCGAAGTGGGCGATGAAGGGTGGGAGCAAGCCGCCGATGATCTTGTCCAGCAGGGAGTTCACCTGGGCGAAGCCCGGGCGCATCCGCACCTGCCAGCAGGGCAGGGTCCCCGTGGGGACCTCGACGGTGGTCTCCTTCTCCACCCGCACGAGCAGCGGCCAGTGCACCGAGAAGGCCAGCCACACATCGAGGGTCTCCACCGCGCCCGCGGTGAAATCGAGGCCGCGCAGCAGCGTGAGGCCACCGGCGATGGGCATCAGATTCAGCGGAAACGGTGCCGGACCCGCACCGAGTTGCAGGTGCACGGTGTCGGTGAAGTTCGCTTCCTCGCGCGAGACCATGGCCGACCCCGAGCGGGTCTCGGCGCGGTAGTGCTCGGCGAGCAGGCGCCCGCCCGCGCGGCTGAAGCGCTGCTCGATGCTCATCGTGAGGTCGGGGACCCCGGGGCGGCCGCTGTCGAGGCGGGCGTCGAGGGTGCTGCGATAGCCGCCGCGTTCGCGCGCGACGACGTGGATCAGCTCGATGTCGCGCGGTTTTCCCTCCAGCGCGACGGTGTAGGTGGACTTCTCCCCGTCGGGGATGAACGGGTCGCGAAACACGGGGATCACTGCGGCTCCTGCGGTCGGCTCGCGGCATAGGAGGCGGCGATGGTGTGGAACATCGACCGCAGGGCCGCGAGGTAGCGCCCCACCGAGTCGTGGGCGATGTCGGTGTCGGGATAGATGACGCTCAGCGTGGTCGCCGCGGGCAACCGATTGATCCACATCAGCACCTCCTCGGAGGCGGCCCGGTTCGCGTACACGCCCGCGGTGATCTCGTCGAAGAACTCGTGGCCGACGAAGTCCCTGGCGTCGATGAACGAGATCATCGGCGTCACCCAGCCGGGCTCGACCTGGATCTCCGAATCGGCGGGCAGCAGTTCCAGAACCCGGTGGAAGGACGTGGGCGCCAGCAGCAGCCCGGTCTCGTAGGCGCGTTGGGCCATCGCCACCGCGCGGGCCACGGTGGTGCGCGGCCCGAGCGGGAACGCCACCGGCACCAGGGTGACGTACCAGCCCACCGAGGCGTTCTGGGCGGCGCTGGCCCTGGTGCTGATCGGGGTCATGCCGAAGTAGTAGTCGCTGCCGGTGAGTGTGCGTTCGGCCATCGCCGCCGCCGCGAACACTCCCCCGGTGAACTCGGCTCCCGCGGCGCGGCAGGCTCTTTCGAAGCGCGCGCCGGTCGCGGTGTCGAGCAGTTCGACGGTGCGGTGCGCGCTGCGGGTGTACCCGTCGGCGTTCTTGCCCAGGTCCAGCGGGAAGGCGGGCAGGCGGTTGTCGTTGCCGCCGAGCAGGGCCAGCCAGCGCTTGACGCCCGGGGAGGCGAGCGTGAGCTGGTCGCTGTGGGCGCGCTCGGCGACGCAGTAGTCCAGGTAGCTCGCCGCCGGGGGCAGCGGCGGCGCGCCCCAGGCCCGCGCGGCATACATCTGGACGAAGTCCGACGCCGAGAGGTACTGGCCGAGCCCGTCGCTGTGCAGGTGGTCCACCGCGAGGTAGACCGTGGTCGCGGTGCCGTGTTCGATGGCGCCGAAGGTGAAGCAGTCCCAGTGGAACGGGCCGGGCGTGGTCTTCTCCACGTGGCGGCGGATCGCGTCGGGTTCGTCGATCCAGCCGTACTCGCCGGGGACGAACTCCACCGCGTCGGCGGGCACCAGGTGCCTGCGCAATTCACCGTCGGCGATGTCGAACCACGTGCGGAAAGTGTCGTGGCGCGTGAGGAACTCGTTGACGATGCCGGTCATGACCTCGCGGTCGAGGTCGCCGGTGGGGATCCGGGCGGTCACCAGCAGCAGCCCGGAGAAGCGGAAGTCCGCGCCGGAGTGCCGGGCGGCCTGCCGCAGATACTGCTGCTGTTGCAGCGACGGCGGCGCGGGGTGCACCGGTGCCTGGGTCGCGGCCCGCACCGAGGCCGCCGACGCGGTCCAGGTGACCAGCCGTCCCGGCGGCGGCGCCCATTCGTCGATCAATCCGAAATCGACCACGTCGACTACCTCGCTTCCTCGAACATCACCGCGACCCGACCAGGGGCCGGTCCTCGGGCACGGTCGCCTGCGGCTCGGCCGCGGGCTCCGGAAGTGGTTGCGCGCCGGAGGGTTCCGCGGCGAGGACCAGTTCGGCGACCTTCGGTCCGGCCTGCTCCAAGCTGAACGAGCGCCCCATCTGCAGCGACATCAGGTCGATGCCGAGCGTCTTGGTGACGCGGGCGCCCAGCTCCACCGCCATCAGTGAATCCAGGCCCAGTTCCGGAACGGGCACTGTCATGTCGATCGTCTCGACCGCCACGCCCATCACCACGGCCAGTTCCTCGGCCATCTTGCGGGCGATGAACGGTCCGCGCTTGTTCTCCTCCATCGCGGCCAGTTCCTCGCGCAGCTGCGCCAGTTCCGAGGTGTCCTTGGCCGAGGCCTGTGCCAGCGCGCTGGTGCGGCCGGTGCGGGCCAGCTGGGGGAAGGTGCCGGTCAGTTTGGCCCAGTCGGTCGGGATGATGGCCGCGCGGGTGGCACCCAGGCGCAGGGTCTGTTCCAGGTAGGCGGTGGCGTCGGCCATGTCGATCGGCCCGAAACCGACGAGATCGAGGTATTTCTCGGCGGTTTCGTCGGCGGCCATGCCGCCGGTGGCGCCCGACAGGTGGCCCCAGCCGACGCACAGCGCCCGCTCCCCGGCGCGCGCCCACTGCTCGGCCAGCGCCTCCACGGCGACATTGGCCGCGCAGTAGTTGTACTGGCCGTAGATCCCGTACATCGAGCCGCCGGAGGAGCACAGCACGAACATGTCCAGGGTGATGCCCGCGTCGGCGACCGCGGCGTGCACGATCTGCGCGCCGTGCACCTTGGGCCGGTAGACCCGGTCGAGTTCACCGAATTCCATCTTGGCGAGCCGGTTGTCGGCCACCGCGCCCGCGGTGTGGAACACCCCGCGCAGCGGCTGACCGGGGCGGTGGGCGCGTTCCACCACGGCCGCCACGGCTTCGGCGTCGGTGACGTCGGCGCGTTCCTCGACGATCTCCACGCCCATGGTGCGCCACGCCTCGATCTGCCGCCGGGCCTGCGGGGTGGTGGCGCCACCACGCCCGAGCAGCACCAGCCTGCGCGCGCCGCGCAGCGTGAGCCACCGGCCGATCGCGAGGCCGAAACCGCCGAAGCCGCCGGTGATCAGATAGGTCGCGCTGTCGTCGATGTCGAGGGCGGGCAGGTGCGGACGCACCGAGGGCACGGGCGCGTCGACGCGCAACGCGATCCGGGCGGGCCGGGTCGAGCGCAGGGTCTCCTCGAAGGCTTTGCTGACGTCGTCGGTGTCGAACATCTGATACGGCAGGGGCTGGTAGGTGCCGTCGGAGACCTTCTCGAACACCCGCTCGAGCAGGGTGGCCAGCCGGCGCGGGTCCACCGCGACCAGCCGGTCCAGATCCATGGAGTAGTAGGCGAGGTTCTTGTCGAACCCGGCGAGTTCGAGCAGGCCGCCGGTGTAGATGTCGGCCTTGCCGACCTCGACGATGCGACCGAATTCCGCTGCCGCGTGGAAGTTCTGGCGCAGGATCTCCCCCGGCGCGGTGCTCACCACGACATCGGCGCCGCGGCCGTCGGTGAGTGCGAGCACGTCGTCGACGAAATCGAGCGAGCGCGAGTTCACCGCGTGGTCGGCGCCCGTCGCCAGCACGTGCGCGCGCCGTTCCGGCGTGCTCGCGGCGCCGATGATGCGGGCGCCGATCGACTTGGCCACCTGGATCGCCGCCGTGCCGACACCCCCGGCCGCGCCGTGGATCAGCACGGTCTCCCCGGCTTCGAGCCGGGCCAGATCCCGCAGCGCGTACTCGGCGGTGCCGAAGGCGATGGTGCTGGTGCAGTAGCCGGGATCGGTGCCCGCGGGCAGGACGACGACGAGCTGGCGGCTCACCACCGCGAACCGGCGCATCATCCCCTTCGACGCCACCGCGACCAGATCACCGACCGCGACATCGTCGACGCCCGCACCGACCCGCACCACCGTGCCGACCCCTTCCATGCCGGGCACGGTGCCGAAATACGTGGGCGCGAGCTCCCTTTCACCGAGCAATCCGATGATCTTGAGCGGGTCCTTGTAGTTCAGCCCGATCACGTGCATCCGGATCTCGACCTCCCCGGCACCCGGCTCCTCCCGGGGGCACTGCCGCCACGCCAGCTGCGAGAGCAGCCGGGTGCGCGGGATGTCGAGGCCGAAGTTCGTGTCCGGGTCGGTCAGCGGCGCCGCGGTGTCGAGGGCGTCGAGGCGGTCGGGCAGCGGCTTGGTCACCACCGGCGCCCAGCGGGTGCCACCGCGCAGCACGATCTCGTCGCAGTTGTCGTGCGAGAACGCCCCTGGCACCGCGAGTTCGGCGAGCAGATCGGTGACGCTGGTGGTGGGTTCGATGTCGACCAGGCGCCAGCGCAGCGAGGTCTGCTCGTTGAGCAGCACGCGGCGAGCGCCGGCGAGCGCGGCGTGGCGCGGGTCGGGGGCGACGGTGGAGTCGGGCAGGGTGAAGGCGCGTTCGGTCACCAGCGTGCAGTGCACGGTGCCGTCACCGAAGATCGACTGCGGGCCGGCGCCCGCCGCGGGCGGATCGGCGTGTTCGGCCACGGCCACCGCGATCCGCTTGAGCGCCCACAGGAACGCCAGATCGTCGGTGACGTCGCCGACCACGACACACACGTGCAGCCGCTCGGTGGGTTCGGCCGCCGCGGCGCGCAACCGGATACCCAGTCCCCGTTCCAGTTCCGGGTCCGCCGGATGCGCGACATACACCTGCGCCGACGCGATCGCGGCCGCGAGCTCGGTGGTGCGCCGGGTCTCGCCCAGCTCGACGACGAGCATCGACGCGGGCTCGGTGGGCAGCGTCGCCGGATCGATCGGCGCGCGTTCCTCCATGGTGTCGGTGTAGTAGAAGTCGGCCATCCGGTGCAGCGGGTCGTCGCCGGGTTTGAGCGCGCCGATCTGCAGGCCGCTCAGCCGCACGACGAGATTGTGGTCGGCGTCGAGCAGGTCGACATCGGCGCGCAGCCGGGCGCGCGGGTCGCGCCGCGCCACCACGGTCACCTCCTCGGGAATCTCGGCGAGCAACCGCACCGCCGACACCCCGACCGGCACCATCACCCCTTCGTTGATGCGCTCGTCGGCG
The DNA here is from genome assembly GCF_053602435.1 of Nocardia sp. NPDC004415. NCBI lineage: Bacteria > Bacillati > Actinomycetota > Actinomycetes > Mycobacteriales > Nocardiaceae > Nocardia > Nocardia sp. NPDC004415. Next base: position 52,009 of record NZ_JBSGDP010000019.1, on the reverse strand, counting down.
AACAGCATGGCCGCGCACTGCATGGCGGCGTCCACCACCGCCGGGTGGGCCGGATGACCCGATCCGGCGGCGATACCGCCGTCGACCGTCGCCACCACCACGTCCCTGCCGACCCGCACCGAGGTCACCCGCCGGAAGCTGGGCCCGTACTGCAGCCCGGCCGAGGCCAGGCCCGCGTAGAACATCTCCGGGTCGACATCGACCCCCACCTCGAGCTCCGGGACCTCCCCACGGCGCTGTTCGTGACTGCCGGTCAGCGTGCGGCCCGAGGCGTGCACCGTCCAGGCCGTGCCGGTGGCGCTGCGCGAGCGGATCAGGAACCGGCCGCTGGCCTCCTCCACGCTCACCGACACCAGCGGCACATCGGGGGCGCCCATGATGAGCGGGGCGACGAACCGGACCTGTTCCAGCGCCACCTGTTTCGATCCGGTGCGCAGGGCGGTGGCACTGAGCGCGGCGTCGAGGTAGGCCGCGCCGGGCATGATCTTCACCCCGTTGACGACGTGATCGGCCAACCACGGCAGCAGCGCCGCGCCGACCTGGAGCAGCCACTGCGACCGCCCTTCGAGATCGGGGTCCCCGAGCATCGGGTAGCCGCCGGGGGTGCCCAGGCGCGCCTGCTCGAACAGCGGCAGCGGCGCGTGCAGGCGGGTCCGCTGCCACGGGTACCGCGGCAGCGCGACATGGGCGACGGCGGCGCCGTCGGCCGGGAACAGGGCCGTGCGATCCAGTACGCCCGCGGCGTGCAGGCCCAGCAGCGTGCGGCGCAGGCTCACGTCGTCGGCGCGTTCGCGGTCCAGGGTCGCGACGGTGGTGCCGTTGACGTCCGCGTCCAGCAGCGCCTCCCGGATATTCGCCGACAGCACCGGATGCGGGCCGACCTCGAGGAACACCCGGCTGCCCGCGGCGATCGCGCGCGCGACGGCGTCGAAGAAGCGCACGGGCTCACGGACATTCGACCACCAGTACTGCGCGTCCCAGCTCGCCGCGGTGACCTGCTCGCCGGTCACCGTGGAGTACACCGGCACGGTCGGCGGCTGCGGGTTCAGCCCGGCCAGGCACCGGCGCAGTTCGTCTTCGATCGGGTCCATCAACCGGCTGTGATAGGGCACCTCGACCCGCAGCCTGCGCGCGAAAACGCCTTCCTCGGTGAGCTGTTCGGCCAGTTCGTCGAGCCGGTCCTCGTCGCCGGACAGGGTGACGGCGCCGGGACTGTTGACGGCGGCGATGTCGACCCGGTCGTCGCCGCCGAGCAGTTCGACGGCCTTGTCCCTGGTCAGCCCGACGGCGAGCATGCCACCGGTGCCCGCGGTGGTGGCCTGCAGCCGGGAACGGTGGTAGGCGACGCGGACCGCGTCCGGCAGCGTGAGCATGCCGCTCACATAGGCCGCCGAGACTTCGCCGACACTGTGCCCCACGATGGCCGCGGCGGTGATGCCCCGCGCGGCCAGCTCGCGCGCCAGCCCGACCTGGACCAGGAAGTTCGCCGGTTGCGCGATCTCGGTGCTGGTCACCCGGGATTCGTGTTCGGGGCGGCGCAGTTCCTCGATGATCGACCAGCCCGACAATGCCCGGAACTCGGCGTCGACGAGTTCGGCGGTGTCGGCGAAGATGCCTCCCGCTTCGAGCAGGTCGCGGCCCATCCGCCAGTGCTGTGGCCCCATGCCGGAGAACACGAAGACCGGTTCGGCGACGGCCGAGACGACGGTGCGCGCGGCGTCGCGGCCCTCACCCGCCGCGAAGTCGCGCAGCTCGCGCACCACCTCGTCGGTGGAGTCACCGATCAGGACACCGGTGCGGAACGGGTGGTGCGCGCGCCGCGTCCACGCCGCTGCGGCGAGCCGGTCGAGGTCGGCGCCGGCGGTGAGCGCGTCGGCGAACCGTCCGGCCAGTTCGCGGGCGGCGCCGGTGCTGCGCGCGGAGACCGGCAGGATGCCGAGGTGGTGCGGCGGGGCCGGGTCCGCCGGTGCCGTGGGCCGGTGTTCGCGCAGGATCGCGTGCGCGTTGGTACCGCCGTAGCCGAATCCGTTGACCGCCACCGACATCGGGGCACCGTCCGCGGGCAGGACCTCGGCCTCGGTCTGCACGTGGACACCCAGCTCGTCGAACGGGATGTCCGGATTCGGGGTGTCGAGCCAGCCCTGCGGCGGCAGGGTCCGGTGCTGGATGGCCAGCGCCGCCTTGATCACGCTGGCGACCCCGGCGGCCGCCTCGGTGTGCCCGATCGTCGCCTTCACCGAACCGACCCCGATGGTGCCGGTGCGGCCCGAGCTCGCGCCGAAAACCCGTCCCAGCGCCCGCAGTTCGACCGGGTCGCCGACCAGAGTGCCGGTACCGTGCGCCTCCAGATAGGTGATCTCCTGCGGCGACAGTCCCGAGCGGGCACACACCGCCCGTGCCAGCGCCTCCTGCGAGTCCACATTGGGCACGGTGATCGCGGTGGTGCGCCCGTCCTGGTTGGCGCCGGTCGCCTTGACCACCGCGTAGATCCGGTCGCCGTCGCGGACCGCGTCGTCGAGCTTCTTCAGCGCCACCATGCCCGCGCCCTCACCGCGCCCGTAGCCGTCGGCGGCGGCGTCGAACGACTTGCAGCGGCCGTCGGTGGCCAGGAACCCGCCCTTGCACATGAGCACGAAGGTCTCCGGCTGCAGCATCACGTTCACCCCGCCCGCCAGCGCGACCCGGCAGTCGCCGTTGTCCAGCGCCTGGCAGGCCAGATGGAAGGCCACCAGCGACGACGAGCACGCGGTGTCGACCGTGATCGCCGGGCCGACCAGGTTCAGCGCGTAGGCGATCCGGTTCGACAGCATCGTGTACGACGCGCTGGCCGGGGTGTGCATGTCGGTGTGGAACAGCGCCGGACCCACCACCCCGACGACGGACTGGTCGACCACGAAACCACCGACGTACACACCGACCTGGTCCCCGGCCACCCGCCCGGCCATGCCCGCGTCGTCGAGCGCCTCCCAGGTCACTTCGAGCAGCAGCCGCTGCTGCGGATCGAGCACGGTGGCCTCCCGCGGGGAGATACCGAAGAAATCCGGATCGAAGGCCCACGGATCGATCGTCATGAAGGCGCCGCGTTTGGTGTAACTGCGGCCCGGGGTGCGCGGTTCGGGGTCGTAATACCGACGGAAATCCCACCGGTCCGCGGGAATGTCGACGACGCCGTCGCGTTTGTCGACGACGAAGTCCCAGAACGACTCCGGCGAATCGATTCCGCCGGCGAACCGGCATCCGATCCCGACGATGGCAATATCCGACACGCACTTCCTCCGGGTTCGAGCTTCGGTGTCCGGCAATTCCTGCCGATCCCGGTCAACGTAGGAGCAATAGTTCCGCCGGTGACCGGTTCGGGCCGAGACTGGCAACTCCGATGGGAATTCCGGGAAAGTGTTGTGAGCGCCCCCAGTTCGGCCGCCGACCGCCTTCCGGCGGGTGAATGCCCGGCCACAAACAATGGTCGCCGAGCGTTGTGATCGGCCGCAGTCTCGCGATTTCCCGGCCGATTCCGCGGGCCCCGCTCGTATCGTGCGTCGGACTCGTCCTCGGCCCACGCGGACCGGCCTCCGGACGGCACGGGCCCGCCCAGAGACTGGAGAAACCCGTGTTCGCCGAGCTGACCCGATGGGCCGATGTCGTGGTCCGACGCCGCTGGACCGTGCTCGTCGCGATGACGGCCGCCCTGCTCGCACTGAGCGGTTACGGGCTCGGCCTCGGCGCGGATCTGAGCTCGAACGGCTGGGACGATCCCGGCTCGGAATCGGTGCGCGCGGCGCAGGTCCGCGACCGCGCCTTCGGCCGCGACCACAGCAGCGACGTACTGCTGCTGGTCCACGCCCCGCCGGGCACCACCGTCGACGACCCGGACTTCGCCGCCACCGTCGTCCGCGGACTCGACGCACTGCCGCACCGCTTTCCCGAGCACATCGCCCGGATCAACGGCGCGTACTGGCCCACCGAGACCGGCGTGACCCTCCCGGAGGTCTTCGGCACCGCCGACCGCACCCACGCCTTCGCCTCGATCGCGATCTGTGGCGACGACACAACCACCCAGCTACGCCACTTCCGCGCGGTGGCCGCCCACCTCACCATCCCCGGGGTCGATGTCGAGGTCGCCGGAGCCCAGCCGGTCGGCGCCGCGCTCACCGACACCATGACCAACGATCAGCGCCGCATGGAACTGATCGCGATCCCGCTGGTGGCGATCCTGCTGTACCTCTTCTTCGGCGGTGTCGTGGCCGCGGCACTGCCGCTGATCGTCGGCGGGCTGACCGTCGGCGCCGCCTGGGGTCTGCTGCGGCTGCTGACCACCGTCACCGAGGTGAATTCGTTCACCTCACCGGTGGTTTCGATGATCGGGCTCGGTCTCGCCGTCGACTACGGGCTGTTCGTCCTGAGCCGTTTCCGCGACGAACTGGCCGACGGGCACGGGGTCGAGGACGCGGTGCGGCGCGCGGTGACGACGGCGGGGCGCACCGTGCTGTTCTCCGCGGTCATCGTGGTCGTGGCGGCGGCGGGCATTCTCGTGTTCCCGCAGGGTTTTCTGCGCTCGTTCGCCTACGGCGCCGTCATCACCGTGACCGTCGCCGCGCTGACCTCGCTGACGGTGCTGCCCGCGCTGCTGGCCGTCCTCGGGCGCCGGGTGGACCGCCTCGGGGTGCGCTGGTTCCGCGGCCGCGCCGACCGGGAGCGTGCCGGGACGAACCTGTGGGGCCGGGTCGCCGGGGCGGTGATGCGCAGGCCGCTGGCTGTGGCGGGCACGGTCTGTCTCGGGTTGCTGCTGCTCGCCGCGCCGATCCAGCACCTCGCCTTCGGGTCCATCAACGAGCGGTTCCTGCCCCCGGCGGACCCGACCCGCCTGGCCCAGCAGCATTTCGACGAGCTGTTCCCGTTGCGCCGGATCAATCCGATCGACCTCGTCGTCATCAGCCTCGACACCCGCGCCGCCGACACCGTGCTCGCCACCGCCAACCGGACGCCGGGGATCGCGGCGCCGTTCCCGGAGCTGATGCGCTGGCCGGATCAACCCAGCGTCCTCACCACCCAGACCGTCCTGGCCGATTCCGCCGACGCCGATCGCGCCATCGAACACCTGCGCTCGATGCCGGTGCCGCCGGGCACGATCGTGCTGGTCGGCGGCCAGCCCGCCATCGAGAAAGACAGCATCGACGCGCTGATCGCCCGGCTGCCACTGATGATCGCGTTCGTCTTCCTCACCACCACAGTGCTGTTGGCGCTGACCTTCCGGTCGGTGGTGCTCGCGCTCAAGGCCGCCGCGATGAACCTGCTCGGCCTCGGCGCCACCCTCGGCATCCTCACCTGGATCTTCGTCGAGGGGCACGGCGCCGCCACCCTGGGTTTCACCCCGCAGCCGATCATGGCGCTGGTGCTGGTGGTGATCGTGTCGGTGATCTACGGCCTGTCCACCGATTACGAGGTGTTCCTGCTCTCGCGGATCGTCGAAGCGCGCGCGGCGGGCGCGTCCACCACCGTGGCGATCCGGACCGGGGTGGCCCAGACCGGTCGCATCATCACCGCCGCCGCGCTGATCCTGCTGCTGGTCACCGGCTCGTTCGCGCTCTCGGAACTGCTGATGATGAAATACATCGCCTTCGGCCTGGTCGCGGCACTGCTGATCGACGCGACGGTGCTGCGCGTGCTGCTGGTCCCCGCGACGATGCGGTTGCTCGGTGATCGGTGCTGGTGGACACCGGCACGGAACCCCGGCAGAAAACTGAGCACAATTCCCAAAAAGGCGCGTTCCAATTCGCTCGACTGACCAGCACATCCGCTATCACCGCAGCTCAGCGCCTCACAAAGCCCTCGGCGACACATGATCGAAACAAGAGTAGAAGGTGAGCGGCCGCTCACCCTACAGTCGTGATCACCAACACACCGGAGGCGTCCCCGCTTCGGCGACGAGCAGTGCGCGTCGCCTCCGGAGCAGAACCGCCGATCGGGCCCGCCCGGACCGCGGCGTGGAAGTAAGGAGTCAACGATGACGATCCAGCTGAACGGCGCGCCGATGTGGCGGCCCCTGCGCGATGTGCCCACCCTGACCGGTCAGCTCGTCGATCATTTCCTCGACAACGTCGCCGTCTGCCGCACCCTGCCCGGGGACGCGATCACCGGCGACGTCACCTCCGTCACCCGGATGTGCCTGGAGATCGCCGGTGGTCTCATCGACGGCGCCGAGGTCACCGGCAAACTCGACCGGCTCTCGGTCATCGCGCAGGGGTGGGCCCGCGAGGGCGTACCGATCGACGCCATCCTGCACGCCTTCCACGAAGGTCTGCGCCTGAGCCTGGAACTCGTGCACGAAGCGGGCGCCCAGGCCGATCCCGGCGCCCTGGTCGACGGATTCCGCACCTCCATGCGTATCTCGGATCTGCTGTGTACCACCGTGACCCGCGCCTATGTCCGCGAGCACCGCGATGTCGCCGCCGAACACCACACCGCCGTGCACACCCTGGTCTCGATGCTGCTGGCCGGACGGCCGACCGGAACCGCGGCCCGCGAGTGCGGAGTTCCGGTCGCCGAGGCGTATTCGGTGCTGGCCCTGTCGCTCCCGCAGCATCCCGACGAGCACGATCCGCGTTTCGACGGTGCCGTCGTCGCGCGTCGCAAGCTCCGCCGGGTGCAGACCGCGCTGGCCCAGCACTGCGGCGAGCGGGCCCTGTCGATGCTGTCGGTCGACGGCGGAACCCTGCTGATCCCCGCGGATCTGCTGCCCGACGACGCCCTCGACACCCTGATCGAGAACCTCTCCCAGGCCGCCCGTGTCGACATCTCCGCGGCCGTGGTCCCCGCCGCCACCGCGGGCGTCCCCGACGCCGCCCAGCGCGCCCACGAGGTGCTCGACATGGTCGAGCGGCTCGCCTGCCCGCCCGGGCTGTTCCGCTTCGGCGACCTCGCCCTGGAATACCAGCTCACCCGTCCCGGCCCCGGCCGCGCCCGCCTCGGCGAACTCCTGACTCCGCTGGAAGCCCACCCCGACCTCTACGAGACGCTGCGAGTGCACCTGGGCAACAACCTCAACCGCCAGCGCACCGCCCGCCTGCTGCACATCCACACCAACACCGTCGACTACCGCCTGCGCCGCGTCGCCCAGCTCACCGGCCTCGACCCCGGCCAGTCCACCGGCCTGTGGCAACTGCGCTCGGCGATGATCGCCCACAGCTTCCAGTCCGGCCACACCCCACCCCGCACCACCCATCGCCCCCCACCCCGCCCGGCGCTACCCCGCTTCCCCGCCACCCGCTCGGCCTGATCCCTGACCCGTCTCCCCCTCGAGAATGCGGTCGAGGGGGAGACGGGGTGTGCGTGGGGGCGGTGGGGTGCGGGCGGTGCCGATCCGGACCAGGACCTGGGGGTGGGGATGGCCGACGAGCTCGGCCAGCATCGTGCGGGCGGCGGGGAGTTCGGTGATGTGGGAGACGGTGCAGGTCGACAGGCCCTGCGTGGTGCATTCGATGAGGATCGCCGACAGCGCGTACCCGCAGTCCAGCAGGTCGGCGGCGGCATCGCCGTCGGTGCACAGGACCACGACCCGGGCCGCGTCCGCGCCGCCCGCCTCGGCCGGTGCGGCGGTCCCGGCGGGGAATTCCCGGCCGACGGGGACCTGTGCGCGGTCGGCCGCCGAGGGCCTGGCGTCGGCGGGTACCCCGGCGTCACCGTGCTCGGGTCCCGCCGTCCACCACGCCATTTCGGTGCCGTAGCGCGGGTCGTAGCGACGCAGCCGCCCGGTCAGCTGCGAGATCCGGCCCAGTTCGCCGACGCCCGCGGCATCGAGCGACACCACCTTCGTGCGTGATCGGTCACCCAGGAACTCGAGGACCTGCGGCGTGGTCGTCCACTCCGGCGGCGGGTCCATGGGCATCCGGTCGCTGTAGCGGGCATCGACAGCCCGGCCCAGGAGTAGTTCGGCCTCGCCGGGCGGGTGCGGATTCCGGGGTTCCAGCGAGGCGACATGGGCGCGGACGGACGGGTCGGGAAAGCGCGACACCCGCGACTCCCAGCCCGCCGCGGCCCAGGCGAGGTCGGCGTGGTGCAGCATCACCCCACACGCGAGGACGCCTTCCCGGTTGAACATGTCGGTCGCGGGCAGCAGCCGCTCGGCGTTCACCAGCAGTTCGGCGGTGCTGCCGTCCCAGCGCCACCGCCACGGCTGACTGTTGTGCAGCGAGGGCGCACGCGCCGCCCGTTCGAACACCGCGCGCACGGTGGCGGGGTCGGGGTGTTGCTCGATCGTCATCACGCACCTCGTCGTCGCAGGGGCAACAGTCCGGAGGGGAGCTCGATCGTCTCGTCAGCGACGGTCGCGCACGACGATAGTCGGGATCTCCGCCGAATGCAGCAGCGCGTTGCTCGTCGACCCGAGCAGCATGCTCGAGAACCCGCCCCGGCCGCGACTGCCGACCACCAGCAGCTGCGCCGACATCGATTCGTCCAGCAGCGACCGCACCGGGCGGTTGGCGACGACGATGCGCCGCACCGGCACGTCCGGATACTGCTCGCTGTAGCCGGCCAGGGTCTCGGCGAGGTCGGCCTCGGCGGTCTGCCTGCCGACCTCCCAGCCGAAGGCGGGCAGATCCAGCGCGGAGGAATCGCTGAAGGCGTGCAGCGCGACCAGCTCGACCTTGCGCCGGGAGGCCTCGTCGAAGGCCAGCTCCACCGCGGGCACGCTGTTGGCGCTGCCGTCGACACCCACCAGCACCGGCAGTTTCGCCGAGACCGGATCGATCGCCGCCATACCGTGGATCACCGCGACCGGGCAGTGCGCGTGCTGGGCCACCGCGCGGCTGACCGAGCCGAGCAGTCCCCGCTGGAACGCGCCGAGCCCGCGGGAGCCGACCACCAGGATCCGCGCGTCCCGGGACCGCTCGATCAGCAGCGGCGCGGCCAGCTCGAAACTCACCTCGGTGGTGATCGTGAGGTCCTGGTCGGGTACCGCGTCGCGCGCGACCCGTTCGGCTTCCCCGACGACCCGTTCGGCGTCGTCGCGCAGCCATTCCAGATCCGCCTCGCCCAGCGACATGCCCGGCCCCATCCCGGTCTGGATCGCGCCCGAGGTGAGCAGGTGCAGGGGCAGGTGGTGCAGGGCCGCTTCGGCCGCCGCCCATGCCGCGGCCTGATACGAGCTCGACGACCCGTCGACCGCGGCCAGCACGAGCGGGGGACGGTGTTCCTTGTCGCTCATCATCGCTCCTGTTCCTCGTCACGATCCCCTGTCGACTTCGAGCATCGTCGTGTCCGGGCCGCCCGGTCAGGGGCCAAGGTCCCCGTCCGGGTGGACCTTCGCCCCTGCCCCGGCCCGGCCGCACCCGCGAGGCTGGTGAGTGTGATCGCGCCCTACACCGAATCGAGGAAGATGATGCGCGCACTGATCGTCTACGAATCCATGTTCGGCAACACCGCCGCGGTCACCGAAGCCGTCGCCGCGGGCCTGCGCCCGCACGTCGAGGTGATCATGTGCCCGGTCGCCGTGGCAGCGAGCAAGCCCGCGCCCCAGGTCGACCTGCTCGTGGTCGGCGCCCCGACCCATGCCTTCGGGCTCAGCCGCGCCGCGACCCGCCGCGACGCCGCCGACCGCACCGATGCCCCGGTGGAGATCGGCGTCGGCGTGCGCGAATGGCTCGACGCCGCGCTGCCCCTGCCCGCCGCGCGTTTCGCCGCCGCGTTCGGCACCAAGATCGCCCGACCGCCGTGGCTGCCCGGCTCGGCCGCGAAGGGCATCGGCAATCGCCTGCGCCGCCTCGGCTACGAGCTGGTGGTGCCCCCGGCCGACTTCTACGTCGACGGCATGACCGGACCGCTGCGCACCGGCGAACTCGGCCGGGCCACCCGGTGGGCCGCGCAGCTGGCCACGACCCGATCCGCACTCCCGGCGAACTGATCCCGGCACCGAGAAAGGCACCCGTCATGTCCACTGGAAACCCGCACCGCTGCGTCGTGGTCGGCGTCGACGAATCCGAGCAGTCGCGTGTCGCCCTGCGCTGGGCCGCCGAGTACGCGCACCGGCACCGCGCACCCCTGCGGATCGTCTACGCCATCGATGTCCCGGTCGACTTCGGGCCCGGCGTGGTCGCGCCGCTGTTCGACACCGAACGTCTGCGCGCGCACGGGGAGTCCGTGGTGGCCGCCGCGGCGACCCAGGCCGCCGAGCACACCGATGTCACGATCTCGACCGTCGCCCAGGAGGGTCCGCCCGTCGCCGTGCTGCGCGAGCAGAGCAGGTCGGCGCTGCTGCTCGTCGTGGGCAGCCGGGGGTTGGGTGCGCTGCGGCGCACGCTGCTCGGTTCGGTCAGCACCTCGCTGGCCCGGCACGCCGAATGCCCGCTGGCGGTGATCCCGGAGACCGACCCCGGCACCGGTGGCGCGGTGGTCGTCGGTGTCGACGGCTCGCAGTGCAGTGCCGAGGCGGTCGCGATCGCCTTCGACGAGGCCGCCCGCCGCGACGCCCGCCTGGTCGCGGTGCACGCCTGGTCGGAGTTCTTCCGCTACGACGCGCGGCCCACGATGCAGACCCAGGCCGAGGCGCTGCTGGCCGAGAGCCTGGCCGGCTACGCCGAGAAGTATCCCGATGTCGCCGTCGAACGGGTCGTCGTCGAGAAGCGGCCCGCCGCCGCCGTTCTCGGCGCGGCCGAGGACGCCCAGCTCATCGTGGTCGGCAGCCACGGGCGGGGCGGTTTCGTGGGGATGACGCTGGGTTCGGTCGCCCACGCCGTACTGCACGGTGCCGACTGCCCGCTCATCGTCGCCCGGCCCGAGACCCAGCCCTGACGCCCGCGCGTCACGGCACCAGCACCGCCGCCCCGTCGAACCGGCCCGCCGCCAGGTCGCCCAGGGCCCGGTCGGCGTGGTCGAGCGGGTAGCGGTGGGTGGACACCGCGAGCCGGTGGTGTCGGGCGAGGTCGAGGAATTCCCTGGCCTGGACTCGCGTATTGGAGGTCACGCTGCGCAGCTGACGTTCCCGGAAGAGGTGGCGCTGATAGTTCATCGCGGGGATGTCGCTGAGATGGATTCCGGCGATCGCGAGGGTGCCGCCGCTGTCGAGCGCCTCCAGAGCGGGCAGCACCAGCTCGCCGACCGGAGCGAACAGGATCGCCGAATCCAGCGGCTCGGGCGGTGGATCGGCCGGTCCGCGCGCCGACTCCGCACCGAGGGCGAGGGCGAGTTCCGCCGCTGCCCGGCCCCGGGTCATCACGTGCACCCGGGCGCCACGGGCGATCGCGACCTGCGCGGTGAGGTGGGCGCTGCCACCGAATCCGTAGATACCCAGCACCCCACCGTCGGGGACCTCGGCGCGGACCAGCGCGTGATATCCGATGATCCCGGCGCACAGCAGCGGCGCCAGCTCCTCGTCGCCGTACCCGGCCGGCAGCGGCAACGCGAAATCAGCAGGGACCGTGGTGAATTCGGCGTAGCCACCGTCGGCGTCCCAGCCCGTGTACCGCGACTGCCCGCACAGATTCTCCGCGCCGCGCAGGCAGTAGCGGCACACCCCGCAGGTGTGGCGCAGCCACGGCACCCCGACCCGGTCACCGACGGCGACACCGTCGCACCCGTCCGGCACCGACACCACCTCGGCCACCACTTCGTGCCCCGGCGTCACCCGCCGGCGACGCACCGGCAGATCCCCTTCGACCACATGCAGGTCGGTCCGGCACACCCCGCACGCGAGCACCCGCACCAGCAACTCCCCCGGCCCCGGCACCGGGACGGGTTCCGCCGCCATCGCGATCGGCCCGGTCCCGACCGGGCCCGGTCGCCCGACTCGCCATATCCGCATCGCCGGCTCCGATGATCGTGTCGTGCCCCACCGCCCATGGTAGGAGCACGACGGCTCACCCCTCGGCGCGCATCAGCAGATCCTCGACCGGCCGCCGTGACGTCGCGACCAGCGGCTCGTCGCTGGTCGGCGCCCAGCCGACGCGAACGAAGGCCTGCGGACAGCGGGTGCCGTCGAGCATCGTCGCCCCGGAGATGTCGAGCGGATCGGTGAGCGGGCAGTTCGCCAGTCCGATATTGGTGGCGGTCAGCAGCACCGCGCTCAACGCTTCGCCCGCCCGCAACCGCGACATCCGGTCGTCGGACGAGGTGCTCAGCACCAGCAGGCGCGCGTGGTCCGGCCTCGGCACGGGAGCGGCCACCGGCCGCAGGACCGCGCCCAGCGCCAGCGCCCGCTCACTCAGCAATCCGAGATGACCGGCCGGAACCGGCCGGGCGGCATACCGGCGACGATCCGTCCTGCGCCGACGGATCGCCGCGCTCATGGCGATCTCCTGCTCGGTCGGCCGATGACTCACCAGCGTCACCGCCGCGAGATGATCCGGGTCCGCGGGATCGGGCAGCCGATGGATCACACTCGCCCACCCGGCCGCCGCGAACGCCGTCGCCAGGTGATGCAGCGCCGCACCACAGCCGAGCACCACATCACGCCCGCCGGGACCGCCCACCGGCAGCACCCGATCCGGATCGAGATACAAGTGCACACGCCGCCCCGCGAGACGCCAACGCCACGGCTGGTCGTTGTGCACCGACGGCGCCCGCCCGGCAAGCGCCAGCACCGCCCGGACAGTGCCGCCATCAGGCAAATCCCGGTCCATGATGTCCGCCCTCCATCGACGCCACCACCCACCCTGACACCGCGGCCCCACCACCGAGAAGAGCACGAGGACCCCTCCTGAAAGGACTTCAGCCGCCCGTCGACCCGGTACCCGGTCGGCGAACGCGGCATCGTCGACCCTCCGCCACCGTGAGCCGATACCGACCAGTTCGCGAATCATGTTCCAGCACAAAACTTTTCAGCCCATTCTGGAGGATCGTGTTCGGCGGAAAACGTGATCGCAGCGACCGCCGGACTGCCACACTCGAAGCGCGGCGCGATGCGATTCCCGTGCCGCACTCTCGGACCGACGACGAACGGACACACGATGACTGCTCCTCAACTCGCTCCCACCGTCAAGAAGGTCGACCTGAGCGATCTCGACCTCGTGCAGCAGATCGCCGCAGGCAACCATCAGGGGATCGCCTACGCCGTCGGGCACACCCGCGACCGGACCGGTGTGGTCATCCGGCTGGCCGACGGTGAGTTCGCGCTCAACCGCAAGGGCATCAAGGTGCTGGTCACCAACGACGACGGTGACGTCATCGACAAGTGGCCGCTGACGCTCGAGATCCAGGGGAAGAAGTTCACGCTGACGCCGAAGATCACCGAGGAGGGCCACAAGCTCAAGCTCACCGTCACCCACGTGAACGGCAAGGCGGCCCCCGCTCCGCGGCCCGCCGGTTCCGGCGCCGGTCAGCCGGTGGTGCTGCGCAGCCCCGAGGGCGACAACGACATCCGCGTGCTCATCGAGACCACCGGTTTCACCGTCGGCGCGATCTTCGGCGCCCTGCTCGGCACCATCGCGGCGTTCCCCACCTTCGGCGCCGCCGGCCCGGCCACCATCGGCGGCGGATTCGTGGCGGGCGGAGTCGCCGGAACGGCCATCGGCGCCATCATCGCCGACGGCCTGCTGCCCTCCTGAGTCCCGTTCCACGGGGCACCCCGCAGCGGGTGCCCCGTGGACGGCCGCTACCGGCTGGGCGGACTCGTCTTGGTGACGGTCTTACGCGGAGCCTCCGACATCGGCGGTTTGGTATGGGTAGCCGTCCGCTTCCCGGAAGGCGACGCTGTCTGCTTCCCCGACGGTGCCCGGGTGACAGTGATGGTCTTGGTCCGCGGCGACGGCTCCTGCGCCACCTCCCCACACGCACCCGCCCCGGCGTCACGCGCGCATTCCTGCGCCACCCCACCGGCGCTCACGACAACCGCACCCATCCCGATCCCGATCACAGCGACACTGCCCGCGACAATCCTCGTCCACATCAGCGCACCCTTTCGGCCAGGCGATCCGGACCCCGAACCCTACGCACCCGCACCACCCGCCCGACCGATCCGCGCTCGTCCAGGCGAGTCGCACGGACCCTGCCGCACTACACGGGGCGGCGCGGGATCACGATGCGGGCCTGGTCGCTGTGGCAGTACATCATCACGGTTTCGCCGGTGTCGGCGTCGGAGTTGTACGCGCACGTCCACGGGGAGATCGCGGCCCGTCCCTCGGTGGTGAACGTCCGGACGATCCGCAGCGCTTGCGCGCAGTCCACCGGTCCCGAATGTGTGCGCACGGTCATCGGCGCGTGCCCGAGTGGTGACGGCACCTCCCCGCAGACCTCGCCGAAGCCGAGCACACTCGTCGCGGGGCAGAGGTGTTCGACGGCGAGCCATTGGAAGTCACGGAACATCTTCAGGCCGTCGGCGATCCGCTGAGGATCCTGTTCCCGCAACATCCGCGCCGAGTTCTCGAAGTCCGTCCGGATCTGCCGGGCGGTCTCGGATTGCCCGGGATCGTCGTTCCATCCCTCCAGGACCTTCTCGATGGTCTGGATTTCGCCGTCGACGAAGCGCCGGGGATCGGCCTGGGCGGCAGCCGCCTGTTCGTCGATGTCGGCGAGATAGGCGTCGGCCGTGTCGTCGCCGATCGAACCGCACACCATGCGGCCACTGGCACGCAGCAGATGCGGCGTGGTGGCCACCGACTGCTCGTCCTGCCACATCATCCCGAGCTTTCCCAGAACCGAGGCGTCGTAGCCGCAGACCGCCGCGGCGAAGCGCGCGTCGCCACCCGCCGGGACGGCCGTGTACAACTGCTCGACGAGCTCGGCCCGGACGCCCTCCGGCGAGGTGTCGATCCCCAGCGGCGAGTCCGTCAGGGTTTCGAACGTGTCGACCATCGCCCGCGCCTGCTCCGCCACGCTGGTGCGGGTTCCGGTTCGCGGGTCGGTGAACGGCGCGTTCATCATCGCGTCGACCACCTCCTCGATCGTCGAATTCGCCCCGCGCGCATCGACACACTTCGCCCCGGCCGCGATGCCGGGGCCGTCACCGACGAGATCGATCCCGGAGCACGAGACGAGCAGAGTCATCAGCAGCGGCGCGAGACACCCGGTGGCTGTTCGGATCGACATACTCGAAGTCTCGCGCGCATCGACGGTTTCGTCTGTCGAGCGTTCGGCCGACATGCGACCTGTGCGCGAGTGTGGCCTCGCCGCCGATTCCGCTCAGAGGTCGTTGGGATCGACCAGGCCGTCCTGGATCGCCCGGGCGACCAGGGCCGCCTTGGTCGACGCGGGTCGCCCGACATGGGCGTATTTGGTGCGGATCCGTTCCAGATGCGTGTTGACGGTGCCCGGACTGATGAACAGTCGCTGTCCGACAAGGGCTTTGGACTCGGTCTGGAACCACGCGAGCAGCACTTCGCGTTCACGCGGGGACAACACCGGCCTGCTGGGCCGCCGATCCTGCGTCATCGCCTGCGCCATGGTGGGACTGAGATAGGGACGATCGGCGCACGCGGCGTGCAGCGCGGCCACCAGATGGTCCTGCCCTTCGAGTTTCGACAGGTAGGTGACGGCACCGAGGTCCAGGCAGTCCAGCACGATGTCGCCGCGGGTGTGCTGGGAGAAGATCACCACCCGGAAGCCTTTCCCGACCAGCGCCGCGGCCGCGGAGAGGTCGGCGGTCTGCTCGCCGAACTGGAGGTCGAGGACGACGGCCGAGACCGTGCCGGGACCGACGGCGGGGTCGGCGAGGAACTGCGTGGGATCGGTGTAGTTGCCGAGCAACCGGATCGGTGGGTTCGCGGTGGCGCACCAGCCGGCGATGCCGGCGTGCACGACGGCGTGATCGTCGACGACCGCCACGGTCACGGGCTCGTTGGCGCTGTCGGTCACACCGTCACCTCGATCACGCGCAGTCCTTCGCTCGGGCGGCGTCGACCTGCCGGTTCAGGTCAACGCGACTGTCGCCCATACCGATTCACCGGCGGACACCACCGTGCCGTCCGGCGCGACACTCTCGGCGGCGCGGCGCACTGCGCCGTCACAGTCGCAGGTGATACTCAGGGTCGGCTGTGCGGGTGCGGCGGTGACCACGATTCTGGCGTGGGTACGAGCTCCTGCGAGCAAGATTATCGGCACGGTCAGCACTCTGGTGCGTTCTGCGGGATCGAGCTCGGGAATCGGGCCCGCGACAAGCATCTGCACTGCCACACCGCGTGATTCGGCGGTCGCCACGGGCGGTGCGAGTTCGTCGAGGAGGAGATTGCCGCGGGGTTCGTCGGTGCCGAACAGACGGCGCAGCCGCACCGATTCCAGCAGGCAGTGCGCCCGTGTCGTCGGGTCGCTCGCGGTCTCGGGGTGCTCGGCGAGGCGCCGCAGCAGCGGCAGCAGACCGGCCGAGAAGCGCTGGTATCGCTCGCGGCGATCCTGCTGCACAGCGTCGTTGGCCCCGGTGCGGATCCGCAGGTCGGTGAGTTCGGCGCTGATCTGCCCGGTCCGGGCGACAGCGAAGCGCAAGAAGTCGCTGAACCCGATGGCGACGGCCTGGATGACGGTCACGCTGATCACGGTGTACAGCAGGGACGAGGACCAGATGCCCGTGCCCGCCGCGGTCGTCACCAGGCCCGCGCCCCACAGAACCGCGAGCAGGACGAATCCTCGCCGGCTGCCGCGGGTCACCGACAGCGCCGCCAACTGCCAGCCCAACGCGGCGACCGCCCAATTCCTGCTCGTCGACAGATCGGCGGTGTCCAGCAACAACCCCTGCAGGGATCCGAGTGCGACGACGGCGATCGCGGTACTCCACCACACCGGCTCGGGCAATCCGAACCGGATGTCGGCGAACGCCAGCAGCGTGGCCGTCATGGCCCCGGCGATGATCGCGGCCTGCCCCACCGGGTGCGCGGCGGCGAGTGCGGTGTGGCTCTGCAAGGCGGTGACCAGGACCGCGATGAGGACCAGCCCGTAGCCGTACCCGCGGAGCAACCGCAGAGCGAGGTCGGCATCGGCTCTGACCGGTGCCGCCGTCCGGGTACCCCAGCGGATGTCGATGGTCGTGCCGGACCCAGGCCGGGAACTCACCTCGACCTCGGCACCGACTCGCATGAGCCGCCGGCGGATCGAATGACGCACGCCGTAGCGCCCGGTCAGGACCGCCGGATCATCGACGTCGAAGCCGATGCCGTCGTCGCGCACTCGCACGTGACCGTCACCGAGTTCGACGACGACGCTGTCGGCCGCGGCGTGCCGGTCGACATTGGTCAGCGCCTCCCCCACCGCGGCGACGACGGCCTGCTGCACCTCGGGGTCCGGCGGCGCGGTCACGCGGCCGGTGACAAGGACCGGTGTCACCACCCATTTCGCTTGGTGGCGCAGTTGCCCCGCGAGATCGCCGCCGCTGATCAGGCCGGTGCCCCGTTCGACGGCGCGCAGGTCACGACGCAGCTGGTCGGTGAGCCGGTCGGGGCCGATGACCGCACCCTGACCGAGCATCGCCAGCGTGGAGGCCGCCGTATCGTGCAGTGTCGCCCACTGTTCGGCCTCGGCGGCGGTGCGGGCCTCGGCCACTTCGGTCTCGACTCTGGCGGCGGCCAGTTCACCGACCGCGTTGTCGGTCAACGCCGCCGCGCGCAGCACCAGCACCCGCAACGCGCCGGTGGCGGCCCACTCCACGATCAGGAAATCGAGGCTGAAGATCGTCCACGGACTCTCGACACCGGGCACGAACGAGGCGCCGATCGCCCACGCGCCCATGACCACGATCGTCGCCGCCGCCGACCAGCGCGGCGGCCGTGCCATCGCCAACGACACCACCGCCGTACCGGCCACCGCCAGCATCGGGCCTGCCGCGTGGGTGAATTCGGTTCCGTCGACGAGCCAGGGCGTACACAACAGATAGACCGCGACGACGCCCAGTTCCCACACCGGACGCCACCGCCCACGCCACCATCCGGCCAGCGCCCACAGCAGCAGCGCCACGTGCACGCCCGTACCGGCGATCCGCGTGTGCTGGGTGAGGTAGACGACCGCGACCGATATCTCGATGCCCCACAGGATCGTCGCCGCGATCCGGTCGATCCGGGCCCGAACCGTGGCCACCGTCAGCGGTTCGGTGATGGTCATGATCGACATTGTCCGCACCGGCACACTGTTTGTCCGCCGGACCGACCTCGGGCTCAGGACGACCCCGCCGACCCCGTCCCCACTCCGGCGCCCGGCGTCGACGGCGCGGAACCCTGACGCGGGACCGACCCGGTCAGCGCCGCGCCGGAAACGGTCACCGTCCGTTTGCCCTGCTCGAATCCCCGGCACGACCAGTTGATCACGTAATTGCCCGCGGGCACGTCCACGAAACCCACCGAGGCGGTGCTGCGTGCGGGCACGCGGGTCGCGGGGGTGCGGAAGGAGACCGGCCCGGCCGCGTAGGCCTCGCAGGTGGTGATGTCGTTGTCGTTGTTGACGAAGGTGAAGGTCAGGCTGTTGGTGCCCGTCGCCGTCTGCAACGGGACCGCGGCCTGCGCGGCGGGTGCGGTCAGCAGCGGGATGCCCAGGGCGCCCGCGGTGATGATCGAGGTCCATATCGTCGTTCGCATGGAATCATCCTGTGCGGATTCGGTGCGCCGGTATATCCGCCGGTCGACCGACAGCATCGTTCCGTCGTTCGACAGATACCGCGCCGCGCGGTGACACCCGAGCATGGGGTCATGAGTATGTGGCAGGAACGGTTCGCGGCAGCCGCGGTCGTCGCCTTCGCAGTCGTCTCGGCCGCCGGCTGCGCGGCGGAGCGAACGCCCGATCCCCTCGATGATCTCGGCGCGAGCTCGGCTCCCGACGGTGTGCCCCCACTGGATCGAGTGGTGGCCGACCGGATCAATGCCGATCTGATGGCCGGTTCGCCGTCCTCGATCCTGCTGCCGGAAGGTGTCGTCGCACCGCCGGAGACCCTCTCGGCCCTGGCAGCTTCGGCGCCGTGGGAGTTCGACCTGGCCGGAGTCCGGTATCTCGGAGCCGATTCCGCCGCGGTCGTCATCCACACGTCCGGACCCGACACCGCGTCCTGGCTGATGGTGTTGGTTCTCCGGGACGGTTCCTGGCAGCTCGCGACCAGTCATCCGGTGCCGCGGTGATGCCCAGAACGCTGACCGCGGTGCTCGCACTGGCGATCCTGCTCGGGTCGGCGGTGCACGCGCCCCCGACCGTGTTCGCGGCACCGGAGTGCGACAGCTCGGACCAGTCCGACCAGATCGCCCGGCTGCGCGAGGACCGGCATCCGCTGGTCTTCGTGCACGGCTGGCTCGGGAACGACGACGAATGGCCGGTCACCGCGAAGATGATCGAAGAACGGGTGCCGGACACCTTCGACCTGATGTCGTTCGACTACTCCGCGGCCGATTCCGAGTGGGCGGCCTCGCCCCGGATCGCGGGCTGTCTGGCGCAGTACCTGCGTCGCGTATCCCGTGCGCACCAGGACATCGGCGGGGCGGGGAAGATCTTCGTGGTCGGCCATTCGATGGGCGGCTTGGCCGCCCGGTTCGCCTCGAGCGCGGACTACGGTGGCTCTCCCGCCGCGGGTTCGGTGCTGGCCGGAATCGTCACGATCGCCACGCCACATCTCGGCTCCGCGTGGGGCGGCTCCGCGGCCGCCGCGATATGGCAGTCCGGAGACGAGCTCCTCGCCGGACGACTTCCCGCACTCGTGCGGAACCCGCGATCACACGCGGCGCGCTGTCTGGCACGCCACGACGGGGAGCGCCGGCTCCCCGAGGGCTGTGCGTACCCGCCGTATGCACCCCAGCGCGTTCCGGTGAGCCAGATCGCGGGAAACACTGTGCTGCACCGGACTCTGCTCGGCGAACCGTTGCACGATGTCGACATCCGCGGCGACGGACAGGTCGGGGTCTACTCGGCGATCGGGTATCTGCCCGGCTCCGGCCCGCCCGGTGAGCAGGCGCCGGCCCCGAACGGATCGGTGCGCACCATCACCTGCCGGCACGACACCGAGGTGGCACCGGATCACCTGCGGGGCGGCGGCCTGACCAAGGAACTGGCACTTCGTGCCATCGCTCAGGCGGTCCGCGTGAACGACGCGCTGATGGATTTCGGCAGCGAATCCGATGAACTGTGGCCGGCGCGGGCCGCGACACTGCTGAGCGTCGCCACGCTGCTTCCGTGCGGACACAATCCACTCGTGTACCACCCCGGCGCGATGGACGCGCTGGCCGACGCGTTGCGCGCCCAGGTCGACCTGCTGGAGAAGGCACCGAAGATCGTCACGCTGCGACCGTTCGCCGCCGACGGCAGGATCGGCCCGGAATGGTCGGTCGACCGGCGCGAGACCGGACCGGTCGACTGCGGAACCAGTCGTGCGTCGGCGGTGTCGGTCGAGGACGGCATCTACCATTGCGCGCCGGACGCGTCCGGGGCGAACGCTTGCGTGGTCGCCGGCTACGAGGTGACCTGCCTGGGTGACCCTTTCGCCGCCACGGTGGTGCGCGGACGGTCGGCGGGCGCGCCACCGCGGGGCGTTGTCGCTCCGGCCGAACCGGTGCCGGTCGCCGTCGTCCTCGACGACGGCACGCGGTGCCGAATCCGGGTCGGTGGTTCCTGGCCGATTCGTGCCGCCACTCCGGCTCTCGCCGGCCACTATTTCTGCCCGGGTGGCCCCGCTTTCCGGGCGATCTGGAGCCGCGGGCCGGGACCCGGATACCGGGAGACGGCCGAGGGGTGGCTGGTCGAAGTAGGCGGTACCGCAGGGGATCTGGAAACCCGCCGCATCGTGGAGGCCTATTTCGTCGGCTTGCGCTGACCCCCCGTCAATCGATCGACATTCCACCATCGGAAGGAAAACGCATGCGCGCCGAAGAAGTCCGCCGAACAGGTCACCGCGCGGGGGTGCTCGCGGTCGGCTCCCTGCTGCTCGCGGCCGCCTCACTGCTGGCCTGGCTGGTCTGCACGATCGCCGCGTGGCTCAGCTCCGGTTCCGATCTCTATCGCCCCTCGAAGAACCATTCCCGTTTCACCGGCTGGGCCGATGCCGCATCGAACTGGGCGACAGTGCTTTTCGTCGCCGGCATCGCCCTCTACATCGTCCGCATCGCGGCACGCCACGTCGCATCCCACCTCGCCGAAACCGAAGCCGCCCACGCCGAAGAACTCCGTGACCGAGACCGCCGGATACAGCGCCGACAGGAGCTCGACCGGCGGCTCGACGACCGCGTGTCCTCCGCGCTGACCGCCTTCGAACGCCTGCCCACCCACCTGCGCGATGCCGAGGCCGCGCTGGATCGGGCAGGCATCGACTACGACGAGGATGCCTACGCCCCCTTCTGGGACGAGATCGAGACCGCCACCCGCTGCCTCGCCGAATTCGGCAACGACGTCGACAGGATCCGGCGTCTCGCCGCCGACTACCAGGAATTGTCCCGGGAGCGCGGAGACCTCGTGGCACCGTTCCCGTTCGGCTCCCACAGTTTCCGCGCACTCCCGGTCTACACCCACCTCACCGAGCGCCTGACCACCTCCGTACGCACGGCCCAGCGGAACTTCCACTACGCCACCATCTTCGAACAGCGCAAGACCAACCGACTGCTCGTCGTCGGCTTCCACTCGCTCGCCTCGGCCATAGACACGATGTCCACACAACTCGACCGACGCCTGACCGACCTCGACACCACCATCCAGACCATGTCGGAAAGCCTCCGGACAGAACTGTCCGGCATCCACCACACGGCCACCTCCACCGGCCTCGAACGCACCAGTGCCGACCGAGAACTCCTCCGGCGCCACGACACCGTCGTCTCCATGCTCGACAACATCCAACGCGGCCACCGCCCCTTGCTGTAGACGCCTGCACCCAGCTGGGCATCCGAGCTCAGCCGGGCCGAATCACAGCCCGAGCAGCCGAGATTCGGAGGGATCGGGTGTCCTTGGTCGGCGTCTCAATGGAAGTATTGGACCAGGCAGAACTCGTGCTCCTCGGGATCGCGCATGACCAGGACAATTCCTTCGTCGTAGTCGTGTCGTTCGCCGGACCAGCGGCCGCCCGAGTCCTCCACCTGACGGCGACCGGTTTCGATGTCGTCGACTTCGATGTCGAGGTGGATGCGGACCTTCCCGATCTTGGGCTCGGCCACTCGTTGGAAGGTCAAGCGCGGTCTGTCGTCGAACCGCGAGCCGACCGTCGCCCATCCTGGATCATCGCCATGCTCGGCCGTCGCGGGAATGCCCAGGATCGCGCTCCAAAACGATGCCAGTCGCGTCGGGTTCGCACAGTCGATCGTGATCCCAACCCATCGATTTGCCATACCTACCAGCATCACCGAAACGGTTTCTCGGTGTTCTGGTCAAGCCGGAACCGGTGCGGGAGTTCGGCAGGACTGCTCGGTTCAGCATCGCGTACTGATACGAGGTTCAGTCCAGGTCTCGCCGCGCGAATCCGACTACCCCGGCCACCGCGAGCACCACCCCGACAGCGAGCACCGAGAGCGGCGCGATGATGTCCACGGGCACACCCGGCAGGCGCGGAACATGGTCGAACACCGACGAATTCATTACCGCGGCCGACAGTTTCATCGACGGCCCCAGCACCGACACCACCGCCGAACCGGCCAGGACGACCCACGGCAACCACCCCAGTCGCGGCATCAGACCGACGACCGCCATCGTCACACCGGCGAAGAACACCACGGCGGGCAGTTGCGCGAGCGAGGCAAGCAGCAGGCGGAGTACCTGACCCGGATCCTGGCTCCTGAGCCCGTGGCTGACGCCCAGTCCCGCCCCGACGGCCACCAGCAACGCGCCACCGATCGTCACCGAGATGGTGATGTGGCTGGCGGCCAGCCGCCATTTCCGCACCGTGCCGGACAGGAGCAGATCGGCGCGCCCGGCGAGTTCTTCGGTGCGCAACGCCGAGACATGGGCGATGACAGCGCCTCCCGCGGCCACCGTCAGCAACAGCACCGACATCGCCAGGAATCCGTCCAGGACATTCACATTGAATCCCGCCAGCAGGTTCAACATGCCTTGCGTGCCCGCGGCCACCTCGCCGACATCGCGGGCCGCGGCACCGAATCCGAGGCCGAGCCCGGCCGCGCTCGCCGCCCAGATCACGGTGGTGGCGCGTGCGTTGCGGATGATCAGTCCCGGGATCGTCCGGGTGAACCGACCCGCGGTGGCCGCGCCGGGCGCCGGACGCAGCAGCCCCGCGTCGTAGTCGCGCATGCGTTCGAGCGCCAGCGCACCCGCCAGCGCGGCCACCGCCACCCCGGCACAGACGAGCACCGGCCACCATCGGGTCTGGCCGAACGGGTGCACGGCCTGCGCCGCACCCAGCGGTGAGACAAGCCGCATCACCTCGGCATCGGCGACGTCACCCCAGGCGCGCACCACATAGGCCATCGCCAGTGCGCCACAGGCGATTCCATACGCGCCTCTGGCATGCTCGGTCACCTGCCCGGCCGCCAGGGCCAGTGCCGCGAACACGATGCCGATGGCCGCCGTCGCGACCCCGAACGCGATCGCACCGGAACCACCCGCGCCCGCGGCCGCGAGCGCCGCGGCCACACCGAGACCGAGCAGCACGTCGGCGCCGGCCGCGAGCACCATCACCGAGACGGAGTTGGCGTGCACGCCGAAGCGTCCCGCCCGCAGCAGTTCGAGCCGTCCCGCGGCTTCCTGCGCCCGGGTATTACGGATCACGACGACGATATTGATCAACGCGACCGCGATCGTGAGATACCAGCCCACCTCGAAGACCGCGATCCCGCCGGTGGTGGTGAGACCGACGCCGGGTCCCTGCAATGCCTTCTGCGAGGTCAGATCCGCCGCGATCGAGGCATAGGCGGTGCGCTCCCGCGCGGTCGGATACAGCGCGCCGATCCCGCGGACACCGGCATACATGCACGCGATCACGGCCAGGATCGCCGCGGCAAGGCCGCGGTGGTTGAGGCGGATTCCCAGCTTCAGCGCGGTCGCGATCCCGGTCATCGGCGCACCCCACCGGTCGCCGCGGTGGCGTAGTGGCGCATGAAGAGCTCTTCGAGCTCCACGGCGTCGCCGCCGGCCAGCGATCGCAGACGCGTGAGACTCACCGATTCGACCGTGGCGCCGGAGCGGACGATCGTCACGCGTTCGCAGAGCTTGTCGACCTCGGACAGGATGTGGCTCGACAGCAGCACCGTCCGGCCGCGGCCGGTGGCCTCGCGCACGGACTCGGTGAATCGGCGTTCCATCAGTGGGTCCAGGCCGCTGGTGGGTTCGTCGAGGACGAGCAGTTCCACGTCGGCGGCGAAGGCGGCGACGAGCGCGACCTTCTGCCGATTGCCCTTGGAGTAGGTGGAGCATTTGCGGTTCGGATCGAGCTCGAACCGTTCGATCAGTTCGCGGCGCCGAACCGGATCGACGCCACCGCGGAGTCCGGTCAGCACGTCGATCACCTCGCCGCCGGTGAGCGCGGGCCACAGGTTCACATCGCCGGGCACATAGGCCAGCCGCGCGTGGATGTCCATGGCGTCGCGGTGGGGGTCGCGACCGAACACGCGCACGTCACCGCTGTCGTGGCGCAGCAATCCGAGCAGCGTCCGGATGGTCGTGGTCTTTCCCGCCCCGTTCGGGCCGAGGAACCCGTGCACTTCTCCGGGCCCGACCCGCAGGTTCACGCCGCGCAGCGCCACGGTCTTTCCGTAGCGTTTCACCAGCGACTCGACCTCGATGATCAGCGACATCACATCCTCCTCGTTCGTTCTCGAAGCGAGTGTGTGTCGCGGAACCCGTTGCGTGCTTGTATGAATCGCGCATCCGCGGGAACAGCTCAGCGAACCGCAACAGGCAAGAATTAGGTTAACCTAACTACGTGACCGGTGAATGGATCGGCGACTGGCACCTCGGGCCCGGTCGGCTCGTGGTGGCCGGGCGCTTCGGCTCGACGCAACCGCACCACCATCCCGCGGTGCAGGTGACCGTGGCGCTGACGGGCGAGTTCGTGGCCTCCGACGGCCGCGACAGCCGGACCTGCCGGGCGGTGCTGATCCCGAGCGGTGTGCGCCACGCGCTCGCGCCCGCCGCCGACACCACCCGCGCGCTCTCGATCTACCTGCACCCCGCCACCGGATGCCCGCCGACTGACCGGCCTCGCGGGCGAAGGCCCCGCAGGCTGGAGCGCCGCTGCCGAAGCCGCCGCCCGGTTTCGATGACGACCTGTCGCTGGAGGCCATGACCGAATCCGTCCTGACCGCGCTGCGCGGCCGCACCCCCGCACCCGAGGCGATCCCGCCCAAGCTCCGGCACGCCTTCGATCTACTCGGCGCCGTGCTCCCCAACAAGCTGTATCTGCGCGACCTCGCCGCCGCGGTCGCACTCTCACAGAGCAGCCTGAGCAGGCTGTTCGCCGCCGAAACGGGTGCCGGTTTCCCCGCCACCCGGGTCTGCCGGGAGATGACCGGCGTCGCGCCCAGCGAGCTCGTCCGCCACCGGCACCTATGTGCCGACCTGGGATGATCGGACGTGTGACCCCGACCTCAGCACCGGTGCGGCTAGCGTGTGAGGTAACGACGACGACGAAGGAGTCCGCGGGTGGCTGTCCTGGACGCGAAGCTGAGCGACATCTACGACGAGGTGTTGCGCCGCAACCCCGGTGAGACCGAGTTCCACCAGGCGGTGCGCGAGGTCCTCGACAGTCTCGCCCCCGTGGTCGCCAAGCACCCGCACTACGCCGACGCGGCCGTCATCCGCCGGTTGTGCGAACCGGAACGCCAGATCATCTTCCGGGTGCCGTGGGTCGACGACTCCGGCGCCGTGCAGCTCAATCGCGGTTTCCGGGTGGAGTTCAACTCCGCGCTCGGCCCGTACAAGGGCGGGCTGCGTTTCCATCCCTCGGTGTATCTGGGCATCGTGAAGTTCCTGGGCTTCGAGCAGATCTTCAAGAATTCGCTGACCGGCCTGCCCATCGGTGGCGGTAAGGGCGGGTCGGATTTCGATCCGAAGGGCCGCTCGGAGGGTGAGGTGATGCGGTTCTGTCAGGCGTTCATGACCGAGCTCTACCGCCATCTCGGCGAACACACCGACGTACCGGCGGGAGACACCGGCGTGGGTGGCCGCGAGATCGGCTACCTGTTCGGCCAGTACAAGCGCATCACCAACCGCTACGAGTCGGGCGTGCTCACCGGCAAGGGGCTGACCTGGGGTGGTTCGCAGGTGCGCCGGGAGGCCACCGGCTACGGCGTGGTCTTCTTCGTCGCGGAGATCCTGGGCGCGGCGGGCCGATCGCTGGAGGGGCAGCGGGTGGTGGTGTCGGGCTCGGGCAATGTCGCCATCTACGCGATCGAGAAGGTCCACGAGCTCGGCGGGACCGTGGTGGCGTGCTCGGATTCGAGCGGTTACGTCGTCGACGAGCAGGGCATCGACCTGGAACTGCTCAAGGAGATCAAAGAGGTCCAGCGCGGCCGGATCGCCGACTACGCCGCCGCCCGCCCCGCTCTCGCGCGTTTCGTGCCGGGCGGTTCACTGTGGGAGGTGCCCTGCGATATCGCGCTGCCGTGCGCGACCCAGAACGAACTCGACGGTGCCGCCGCGGGCAAGCTCATCGCCAACGGCTGCCACATCGTCGCCGAGGGTGCCAATATGCCGTGCACCCCGGAGGCGGTGCGGCTCTTCGGTGAGGCGGGCGTGATCTTCGCGCCCGGCAAGGCCGCCAACGCGGGCGGCGTGGCGACCAGTGCGCTGGAGATGCAGCAGAACGCCTCCCGCGATTCGTGGAGCTTCGAACACACCGAGGAGCGGCTGGCCGAGATCATGCGCGGCATCCACGACCGCTGCCTGGCCACCGCCGACGAATACGGCGTGCCGGGCAACTATGTGGCCGGTGCCAATATCGGCGGTTTCATCCAAGTGGCGGACGCGATGCTGGCGCTCGGCGTCATCTGAGCACGGCGGCTCCTAGTCCGGCTGATCCGAGGCGGGCGGGGTGTGCGCGGTGAGCAGGACGTGATCGAGCCGGGTCCGCAGCTTCGCCTCGTCGCCGGAGATCCGTGGCAGCTCGGCGACCACCCGCTCGGCGATGGTCCGCAGCTTCACGTTGGTCTCCTGCGAACGCCAGCGCAGCACCCGGAAAGCCTGGTCGGCGTTGACCCCGTAGGCCAGCATCAACGCCCCTTTGGCCTGCTCGATCAGGACCCTAGCCTCCACCAGCGCGGGCAGTACGTCGTCGATCACCGCACGGCGGTACTCGTCCACCGTCTCGGTGACGTCGACGTAGTAGCCCTCGGTGCCGATCACCGACCCGTCGTCGTCGACCATCAGATCCGAGACGACGAGCACCTCGTGCACCTGACCGGCGGTGTCCACGATCCGGTGCCTGCTGGAGAAGGCATTGCCGTCCTCGACCGAGGTGATCGTCGCCTCGACCCGGTCGCGGTCGTCGGGATGTTTGTGCGACAACAGCAGCTCGGTGGTGGGCACGGTCCCCGGTGGATACCCGTGCATCGCCGCCACCTCGTCGGACCACTCCCACTCCCGCGACCCGAACCGGTACCGGAACCGCCCGACAGCACGCGGGTCGCCCACCCCGACCACTTTCTCGACGAGTGCGCGCTCGGTGTCGGAGGTCTCCGATCGATCGGTCATACCCGAGACTAGCCCGCGGACGACCTCGTCTGCCCACCGTCGCTGCGGCTCCGCGGCGGGATGACATGGCCGTGCACGACCTGATCCCACCACGACTGCAGCGGGCTGGGGTCGGGCCACGACACGATCGGATCGTCGTCGGAGGAGGCCGGCGAGTGTTCGGACTGCTGTGACATACGGTTCTCGATTGCTCCGGAAGTCCGGCCCACGGCGGCCGGCCTCAGCGACGGGTGATCGGGACGGATCGCAACCGTTGTCGTCGCCGGGGCCGCGGGCGCGCCATCCCGTGCCGCACGATGATCTCGCGCGGACGCCGCAGGCCGGTGCCGGTCGCGGCCACGGCCCCGTCGAGTTCGGAATGGACCGCGAGGAACTCGGTGAGGCCGGCGACCTCGACGACCCGGCCGACCGTTCCATAGGGTTTCGCGTCGACCACGCTGATCACCACGCGCCGTCGGTGGGCGTGTCTGGCGAGCTCAGCCAGCGCGAGAACCGCACGCAGCGACAGGAATTCGACGCCGGTGAGGTCGACGATCAGGTGACGGCCGTTCTCGGGTCCGCGCGCGCCGATCGCCGCGACGAGCAGGCGGCGGAACCGGGCCAGGGTGTAGGCGTCGATCGGTCCGTGCACCTGCAACACGGCGATACCGCCGCAGTAGGTGGTGCGGGCGTGCACGCGCAGCGACGCGTCGGCGATGTCGACGGCGACGACATCCGGCAGACGACGTGGATGGCGGGTGGTGGTGTACATCGAGTACTCGTTTCCTCGGTACCGGCAGACCAGCTACCGCCCGACCACTGCTGTAAGCCTCAACAACCGCCGGTCACCCATTCCATCACACTCTCGGCGATCGCGCCGCCACTGTGACCAATCCGCCACCATATCCGCTGGTCAGAACCATGTTTTCGCACAATTGCGGATCACCGGCCCGCGTCTCCGCGGGGTAGCCGACCCGCTGCACCGGTCGCCACCGACGCAGTCACCGGCGATGATCGGGACTGCCTGCGGGGCAAGCCGATCGGCTACGCTGGACAGTGATTTCCAGGGAGGATCTCCATGCCCATCCGCTTCCGCCAGCGCAAGTCCCTCGGTCCGTTGACATTCAATTTCACCCAGTCGGGCCTGACCTCATGGGGCATCAAGATCGGCCCGTGGAGCTGGAACTCCCGCACCAGGAAGAACGCCGTCGATCTCCCCGGCCCCCTGAGCTGGCGCCAGCGCTGACGGGGTGACCGGACCGCCGGGCGTCCGACCGCCCATTCCGCGGCCCACACGCTGAGCATGTCACCGGCACACCGCGACCAGGCAGGCGGCTCGAGTACGCCGTCCCGAACCTGTTCCGGTGGATGCGATCACGGTCAGACACCCTCGGTGAGGGTTCGGTAGTCGGTGATGCGGTGGCCGGTGCGCCAGGGGCGAGCAGCGCCCGAGGTGTACCAGCGCCACCACATCGACGGGTGGCGGGCCACGATCGGGAGGATCGGGAGCGGGTCGAAGTAGTTCATGCGCTGGATGGCCTTGCCGTCGCGCAGAATCATGCGGTCGATGTTCGGCCATTCGATCCGGTGGCGGCCGATGTGCGCGAACAGACGGAATTCGATGAAGACGATGTCGTCGTCGCCGCGCCATCGGTCGATCTCGGCGCGGAGGTCGGGGAGCAGGCGCCAGATCTGGGCGAACTCCCGTTGCGCCGCGACGATTCCGTACATGGGCGGCGAAAGCGGCTGTGTCAGAACAACGTCGGAGTGCAGGATCTCGGGTATCCGGGCTACCGACGGCCTGTCCCAGAATCCGCTGAGCCCGACCGGATTGTCGGTGCCCTGCTCTAGCGTCACGGCCGTGACCGACACCATCGCCCTGGCGGGCATCACCATCGACAGCAACGACCCTGGCGCGCTCGCCGAATTCTGGAAGTCCGCGCTGGGGTACGTCACCCTGGCCGATGACGACGGCTACGTGATGATCGCGCCACCCGGTGTCGGCTTCGGGGAGGGTCGTTACCTCGCTTTCCAGCAGGTACCCGAGCACAAGATCACCAAGAACCGCGTGCACTTCGATGTCCAGACGACGGCCCGAGCCGAAGAGGTCGCCCGGCTGACGTCATTGGGAGCCGTTGCCATCGGCGAGCATTCACTGCCGGGATTCGCCTGGACGGTCCTCCAGGATCCGCAGGGCAACGAGTTCTGCGTGGTCGCGCCGACCAGCTGACTCCGACCACTATTTCGAAACGATTAGTTTCGTAACTGGTACCCTTCGTTCGCGGCGCGTCGAATCGGCGCGCGACAGCGGAAGCACGGAACGAGGAGGACCTGTTCATGAAGCAAGGAATGACAGTGGGTGTCGCGGTGGCCGGTGGCGCGTTCGCCGTGCTGGTCACGGTGGCGGCACCGCATGTCGCGGCGCAGGAGGTCGTCCCCGGGATCGACTGCACGGGATTCAGCTGCACCAACAGCACCGACGACCCCTATCGTGTCGATGCCGTGGTGATGTGCACCGAGGGGGCGAGTTCCGAAGGCCACGTGTGGATTCCGGCGCGACAGTCCACCACGGTCGCGATCCGGTGCCCTTCGGTCACGAAACTCGGGACACCGGAGCCGCCGCGCTGGGAACTGCAGTCCGACGGCACCTACGGCTACACGTATCCCGGCCCGCCGGCTCCGGAAATCGTGCAGACGTTCGCGATGTCGGTCAGCTATCGGGGGGCGGAAGTCGACCACACGCCGCCCCCGACGCTGTCCTCGGGTTCCTGAACCCGGGCGCTTGCTGTCGAAACCGCCGGTTTCCTATGCTGCGCCCATGGCGACGGCGAAACACGCGGGCGGGCGACCTCGGGAGGCGCGGGTGGACACCTCGATCGCCGCGGCGGTGCGCGCGGTGATCGGGGAACGCGGCTACGGCGGGTTGACCGTCGACGCTGTCGCGCTTGCCGCGGGGGTCAGCAAGGCGACGATCTATCGCCGCTACTCCACCAAGCAGGAGATGACCTTCGCGGTGCTGCTGCACGACCTGCAGGAAGAACCTCCCGCCGACACCGGGACCCTGCCCGGCGACGTGACCGCGCTCACCGAGCAGATCGCCGCCCAGGTGGTCGGCCCCGGCGCCGACACCCTCAGCGGCCTGCTCGCCGACATCCGCGCCGACCCCGAACTCCGCACCCGGTTCGCACAGACTTTCCTCACCGTCGAACGCACCATCATCGGCACTGTGCTCGACCGGGCGGTGACCCGCGGCGAACTCACCGCGCGTCCCGACCCCGCGCTCGTGCAGGCCCTGGTTCTCGGCCCGCTCTACGCCTGGCTGGTCGTCCTCGACGAGGGACCCACGCACACCGCCGATCTCGTCCGGGTCGTCGCGGCCGTGACGGCGAACGCCCTCACCGCGGGCCTGTTGCCCACCGGCACCTGGGCAACGCCACGCTGATCGGAACGCCTGCCCGGCAAGGGAATCCACTGCCGGGTGCCAAGTCCATCGCGCGCGGCCGCGAGCAGGCGAACCGCCACGTCAGCATGCCTTCGCCCTGGCCGTCAGGGTGATGAGCACCCCAGGGATTCCG
This sequence comes from Nocardia sp. NPDC004415, assembly GCF_053602435.1. Lineage (NCBI taxonomy): Bacteria > Bacillati > Actinomycetota > Actinomycetes > Mycobacteriales > Nocardiaceae > Nocardia > Nocardia sp. NPDC004415. The sequence goes on along the minus strand of NZ_JBSGDP010000019.1, from coordinate 20,951 downwards.
TGCGCAGCCAACCACTCCAGGCCCATAGTTGTCATGCTCTACACCTTGGAGGTAGTTCTATATTCTCGACGGACCGCACCGACGCGAAGGAACACCTCTCCAATGCGTGGGCGCGGGGGCCAAGCTCGACACTACGGCGAAGACGAACGGTTCGGTGATGCTGCCCGCGTTCGGCTACGACTACGTTCGCGGCATCCTGGCCGGAACCCTCGCCGCCCAGCAGGCGGGTCCAGACGTGCGCACACTCGACATCGGCTATTTCGCCGGCGGCCCGATGCACCGGGGCCTCAGCCACGGCACCTTGCGCAACGGGCTCACCCTGCCGGTGCCGCGCTGGCAGGGCAGGGCGCTGGTGCAAGTCACGCGCCGCCGCCGGACGCGCACTGGTCGAACTCGCCACCAAACCCATGGTCGGCGCACCCGGCGGACCCGATGTCGCCGAGCGCGCCCGCACCCGCGGCCAGGTGGTGGCCGTCGCACGCTCGGCGACGGCGTCGACGCATGTCACCCTCGACGGCCCCAACGCCTACACCCTGACCGGTGAACTCATCGCCTGGGCCGCGCACCGGCTGCTCACCGAGCGACCGAAGGCGACCGGAGTCGTCGGCCCCGTCGAAGCGTTCGGATTCACCGAACTCGCCGAGGGCTGCACCGAACTCGGCCTGGCCCCGGTCTGAGCCCGACACCGTCGCGGTGATCAGCCGCCGGGCTGGTTGTGCACGACGACGAGCACCTGCGCCTTCGCCCGGCCGCGGGCCCGGATGCGGTGTGCCACCGCCGAATCGAAGTAGGCGCTGTCGCCCTGCTCCATCGTGGTGACCTGGTCGCCGTAGTGCAGGTCGATCGAACCTGCCAGCACATAGACCAGTTCCTGGCCGGGATGCTCGGAGTGGTCCAGGTCGGCGTCGCTTCGGCGCGGGTCGAGGACGAACGGTTCCATGCTCTTGCCCAGCATCTGCGCGGCGAGGACACGCAGATGCTCGGGTTCGTCACCGTCTCGCGGCGCTCGATCCAGGACGAAGTTCTGCGATTCGGAGTCGGCGGCGAAGAGCTGACCGACCTCCACCTCCAGCGCGGCGGCGACCTTGATCGCGACCGCGATGGAGGGGGTGCTGCGTCCGCGTTCGACCTTGGACAGGTAGCTCTTGGTCAGGCCGGTGCGCGCGGCGAGGTCGTCGAGGGTCAGGCCGCGCTGCTTGCGCACTGCACGAACCAATGACGCCACGGCTACCTCCGGCCACTCCCGCGAACGACTCGCTCCTTCGCGGAACCCATTGGATCACACGGCCCGCACCGCACCCGCCGGGCCGAGCGCGCGGGCTCACAGGGCGGCGAGAATGCCCTCGAGCTGGGAACGGCTGTCACGGGTCGGCGGCAGCAGCGGCCTGCGCGGGTCGCCGAGGTCGTGGCCGAGTATGCCGAGACCGGCTTTGACGGTGGCGGGCAGCCCACCGGCGACGATGAACTCGAGCAACGGGCGCAGACCGGCGTAGACGCTGTCGGCGGTCTCGAGGTCCCCGGCGCGGACGGCGTCGTAGAGGTCGAGGCACTGCCGTGGAGCCAGGCACGGTGCGGCGGTGCACCAGCCGGAGGCGCCGTTGCGCAACGCGTCGAGCACGAGCGGGTTGCTGCCGTTGTAGTACGGCAGTTCGCCGCCGCTGTAGTCGCGCAGGGCCAGCATCCGGGCGAGGTCGCCGGTGGATTCCTTGACCATCCGCACGGCGGGGATCGTTTCGAACATCGACACCAGCAGGCGCGGTGACATGTCGATCCCGCTGGTCGCGGGGTTGTTGTAGACCATGATCGGCAGGCCGACAGCATCGCCGATGCCGCGGTAGTGCTCGACGATCTCGCGTTCGCTGAGTTTCCAGTAGGAGACCGGCAGGATCATCACGGCGTCCGCGCCCGCGCGTTGCGCGCGGCGGGCCCGGCTGATGGTGGCGGCCGTCGTCAGGTCGGAGGCCCCGACGACGACCGGGACCCGGCCCGCGACGGCGCCGATGGTCGTCTCGACGACGGTGTCGTACTCGGCTTCGGTCAGATACGCCGACTCGCCGGTGCTGCCCAGCGGGGCGATCGCGTGCACGCCCGCGATGACGAGACGGTCGACGAGTGCGGCGAGTCCGGCGGTGTTCACGGTGTCGGCGGCGGTGAACGGGGTGACGGGGTAGGCGATGACGCCTTCGATGGTGGTCAACGGTCGATCCTGTCCGCGGCGGAGGTGAGGGCGTCGGGGTGGCGGCGCAGTGCGCGGCGGGCGTAGTAGGCGAAGTTGGCCTGGCTGCGCCGCGGTGTCAGCGTCCAGTCGTGGGCCTCGCGCGCGAGCCGGTCCGGCAGGGGCGCGATGGTGCCCGCGGCCATCGCCGCCAGCTGCAACGCGGCCGCGCGTTCGATGAGGACGGCCAGCGAACAGGCTTCCTCGACACTCGCACCTGCCACGACATGCCCGTGATGGGCGAGCAGGATGGCTTTCTTGTCGCCGAGCGCGGCGCTGATGATGCGCCCCTCCTCGTTGCCGACGGGGACACCGGGCCAGTCCGGCAGGAACGCGCAGTCGTCGTAGAGCGGGGCGAGATCCATCTGCGACACGACCAGCGGCACTTCCAGCATCGACAGCGCGGCGACATGGAAGGGGTGTGTATGGACGATGCACCGCACATCCGGCCGGGCGCGGTAGATCCAGCTGTGGAAACGGTTGGCGGGGTTGGCCATTCCGGTGCCGTCGAGCACCTCGAGGTCTTCGTTCACCAGGAGCAGGTTGTCCTCGGTGATCTCGTCGAAGCCGAGGCCCAGGCGCTGGGTGTAGTAGGTGCCGGGTTCTTCGGCGCGGGCGGTGATCTGCCCGGCCAGCCCGGAATCATGGCCGGCGTCGAAGAGCGCACGGCAGGTCAGCGCCAGCTTCTGTCGCGTGGACCAGCCCGAATCGCCGAACTGTTCGGCCATGGCGGACCGCGCACGATCCATCAGTGCCGCTTTGGGTTGATCGAGAGTATCGGTCACGAAGAGTCCTCCGGTGCAGGTGATGTGGACCTCTGCACCGTAGGACACTTTGTGTCATTTAGTCAATGTTGTGTCACCGCCGGTTCGCGGACGGGTCAGCCGCGCTGATGCCTGCTCTCGTAGGCGATCCGGTCGGCGTCGGCGCGGCGGCGTTCGGCGGCCCGGGCGAGCTCGGGATCGAAACCGTGGCTGACCAGGCGATGACGGCGGTACACGTAGACCAGCGCGACGGTGAAGTACACCAGCGGCAGATACAGCAGCGCCATCATCGACAACCCGATCCACAGCGGGCCGGGCGTGAGCAGGAACAGGCACAGCACCGGCAGGACGGGCAGCAGGAACCGCATCAGGTAGCGGCGGGTCGCGCCGGGGCCGGTCAGATCCGCGAGCACCCAGTCCGACATCGACGGGGGCAGGGTGCCGCCGAAGATGTAGCGGATACGCTGCCAGGCACCGGGTTTCGAGGCGGTCATGCTGTCTCCCTTGTCTCACTCGCGCGGCGGGCGGCCGTGTTCACCCGGCCGAGCACGTCGCGCAGTTCTTCCAGATCCGCCAGGCTCACCCCGAGCCGCTCGACCACCGCGGGCGGGATCTTCTCGGCCTCGGCGCGCAACGCCCGGCCCTCGGCGGTGAGGTCGATGAGCAGGCTGCGCTCGTCACCGGGGTCGCGGCGCCGGGTGATGAGCCCGGCCGCCTCGAGCCGTTTCAGCAGCGGCGAGAGGGTGGGCGAATCCAGCTGGATCGCCTCGGCGACCGCCTTCACCGACATCGGCGCCTCACCCCACAGCGCGAGCATCACCAGATACTGCGGATGCGTGAGCCCCAGCGGGTCGAGCAGCGGCCGATACACCGCGAGCACCGAGCGATTGGCCACCGCCAGCGCGAAACAGACCTGCCGGTCCAGCCGCAGCGGATCGTCGATCTCCTGCATGTCCACCTCCCTCGTCCAGATGATTATTACACGAACAGTTCGTGCACTAACTACTGGGTGCGCGATGATGCGGCCGCCGAACAGGAGCGACCACCGACGCCGGACTGGATACGGCCCCAAAGCTTTCCGATCTCGACCAGGTCGGCGCGCGGCCGACACACTACGGGCGGTCCGCGCGACAGCACCCTGGCCAATTCGGGTTAGGTTAGGATAGGTTAACTTCATGGTGGACTATGCCGTGGAGGCAGAAGGTCTCGTCAAACGGTTCGGCGGGGTGACCGCACTCGATGGGCTCGGTTTCGCGGTGGAGCGAGGCACGATCGCGGGGGTGCTCGGACCGAACGGGGCGGGAAAGACGACAACGATCGACGTATTGACCACATTGCTGGTTCCCGACGCGGGACAGGCGCGGGTGGCCGGTCACGATGTGGTGGCCGAGGCCGGCGCGGTCCGGTCGGTGATCGGCCTGACCGGCCAGTTCGTCGCCCTGGACGAGAACCTCACCGCCCGCGAGAATCTGACCCTGTTCGGGCGCCTGCTCAAACTCGGCCGCAAACAGGCGACCCAGCGCGCCGACGAACTCCTGCACCGCTTCGACCTCACCGAGGCCGCCGACCGGCGCAGCGGCACCTTCTCCGGTGGTATGCGGCGCCGCCTCGACCTGGCCGCGTCCCTGATCGGCAAGCCCGAAGTGCTCTTCCTCGACGAACCGACCACCGGCCTGGACCCGCGCAGCCGCGCGGTGCTGTGGGACGTGGTCCGGGACCTGCGTGACGACGGCATGACCATTCTGCTCACCACCCAATACCTCGACGAGGCCGACGAACTGGCCGACCGGATCGTGGTCGTCGACCACGGCCGGGTCATCGCCGACGGCACCGCCGACGAACTCAAGGACCAGGCGGGCGGTTCGGTCTGTCACATCACCGCGGCCGAGGACGAGCGTCCCCGCATCGCCGCCGCGCTGGCGGACATGGCCGGGCTCGCCGAACTCACCGACGGTGTCGCCGTCGCCGCGGCGGGCGCCGCCACGCTGGTCGATGTCGTGCGCAAGCTCGATGCGGCCGAGATCGCCGTCGACGACATCGCCCTGCGCCGCCCGACCCTCGACGACGTGTTCTTCCGCCTGACCGGGCACCCGAGCGTGGCCGGCGAGCCCGAGGACACCCCGTGACAACCGCGGCGCCGGAAACCGTTGCCGCGCAACCCCGTCCGCATCCGTCGATCTGGGCCGACACCGCGATCCTGGCCGGGCGCCATCTGCGGTTGATGAGCAGACGGCCCGCCTCCGTCATCGGTGCCGTCGTGCTGCCGCTGGTGTTCGCGACGATGTTCTACGTCGTGTTCGGCACCGTCGTCGAACGCCGGATCGGCAGCGACTACGGGCAGTACCTGCTGCCCGCGGTCATCCTGCAGGCGATGCTGTTCACGGCCATGTCGGCGGCCATCCTGTCGGTGGAGGACGTCACCGGCGGCATGATCCGCAGGCTCCGCTCCATGGCGGTCTCGCCGTTCGCCCCGGTCCTCGGACTCGTCGGCGCGGAACTGGGCCGGGCGCTGCTGACGATCGTGGTCCTGCTGCCCGCCGGAGCCCTCATGGGCTTCCGCCTGGGTGGTGGCGTGCTCGCGTCGATCGGATTCGTGCTCGTCGCCCTGTTCTTCGCCGCGGTGGTGTGCACCGGGTTCATCGCGATCGGTTTCGCGGCGGGCAAGGTGGACTCGGTGCAGGTGATCACCAATGTCATCTTCTTCCCGTTCCTGCTGGTGTCGAACGCGTTCACCCCGACCGAGGCGTTCCCGGGCTGGCTGCAGCCCTTCGTCGCCAACCAACCGCTCAGCCGCACCGCCGACGCACTGCGCGCGCTGGCCGATTCCGAGGCGGCCGTGGCCCGGCCGGTGACGATCGCGCTGCTGTGGCTGACCGGCGGATTCGTCGTGTGTGTCGCGATCGCGGCCCGGACCTATCGGAGGTCGCTGTGACCGAACCCCGCACCGCGCCGGGCCCGCACGTCCTGCTCGACGGATGGTCGCTCACCGTCCGCGCCATCCGGGTGACGCTGCGCAACCCCGTCCTGCTGATGATGGCGACGTTCTTCCCGCTCATCCTGCTGATCCTGATCACGGTGTCGTTCGGCTCGCTGGTCGCCCCCGGCGGCAGCCGGGCCGACTACGTGAACTTCAGCCTGCCGCTGTTCGCCGTCATGGGCATCATGTTCGCCGGTCTCGGCACCGCCATGACCACCTACGACGATCTGCAGTCCGGTTTCGACCGCAGGCTGCGGGCCATGCCGATCGCGCGCTCGGCGCCGCTCATCGGGCGCATCGCCGGTGACGCGGTGCGCAATCTGATCACCCTGCTCGCCGTGGTCGGCGTCGGCTACCTGCTCGGATTCCGTTTCACCGGCGGTGTTCCCGGCGCGATCGGATTCCTCGCGCTGCCCCTGGTCTTCGGCACCGGGGTGGCCTGGATGATGGTGGCGATCGCGGTCTACGCCAAGTCCGGCGAGGCGGTCGGTTCGGCCCTCAACGCCATCCTGCTGGTGGCCTCGTTCCTGTCGACCGGTTTCGTCCCCCGCCAGGACCTGCCCTCGTGGATCCAGCCCGTCGCCGCCGCCAACCCGGTGTCGTCGGTGGTGGAGGCGATGCGCGGCCTGGCCTCCTCGGGCCCGATCGCCGCCCCCACCCTGCGCGCCCTGGCGTGGACGGTGGGCCTGACCGCGGTCTTCGCCACCCTCGCCATCCGCGGATACCGCCGCCGAGGCCGCTGACGCGCGCCGGGCGGGCACCAGTCCCGCCCGGCCCACGCGTCCTCGAACGCCGCTGCCACCGGGGCGAATACGCTCGCGGCCGGCGTCGTCATCCGGCGGTCACCGGCCGGTAGCCGTCGTCGGTAATACCACAGCGGGACAGTGTCTTTGACTGTTTGCTCCGTACCGATTCGGCCGTGTAGGGTGCCTTCGGTTTCGAAATGTGTTCGTCCTGCCGATGCTCTGCTCACCGGAAGGAGTTCCCTGGATGCCGAGTGACCGATTGCGTCGCTTCGCCCGGCTGGAATCCGAAACACCTTATGCGGCTCTCGATATCGATGCGGTGGAGCACGCGCACGACAGCTACCTCACGGCGCTCGCCGGACGCGGGCGCGTGCAGTTCGCGGTGAAAGCGCGACCGGAACCGGAAGTACTCGCCGCGCTGGCGCGGCGCGGCGCGGGCCTGGATGTCGCGTCCACCGAGGAAGTCCGCCTGGCACTGGCGGCAGGCTGTCCGCCGGAGCGGATCTCGCACAGCAATGTGATCCGCGACGAGCGGGAGGTCGCCGCGGCGTTCGCGCTCGGTGTGCGGATGTTCTGCGTCGACTCGGCGGCCGAACTCGCGCGGCTGAGTCGTTGCGCGCCAGGGTCATCGGTGTTGCTGAGGCTGCTCTGTGCCCCCGCGGGGGCCGAGCTGCCGATGACCACCCGATTCGGTTGCGACGCGGACGACGCGGTGGAACTGGCGGTGCTGGCCAAGGGCATCGGACTGGATGTGGCCGGGCTGACCTGGCATGTCGGCAGCCAGCAGACCGATCCGGCCCAGTGGCGGATCGCCGTCGAGCGAGCGGCGGAGGTGTGGGCGGCGATCCGCACGGCGGGCGTGAAGACCCTGCGTGTGCTCGATGTCGGTGGTGGGATACCCGCGACCTACCGGCGCGCGGTGCCCTCTGTGGCCGATTGCGTGGCCACGATCTTCGCGGCGATCGACGACCATTTCGGTGCCACCGCCATCGACGTGGTGTTCGAGCCGGGGCGCAGTCTGGTCGCCGAAGCGGGAATCACTGTGGCGCGGGTGAAGTCGGTCGTCGAGCGCGGCGGCAGCGTCCAGGTGGTGCTCGATGCCGGGATCTGGAACGCCGGGCTCACCGAGTGCCTGCTCGGCGGCGTGGAGTATCCGGTCGAGGCCATCGATCACCCGGTCGACGCACCGGATCGTCCGGTGGTGCTGCGCGGCCCGTCCTGCGATCCGCTCGACGAACTGCGCGTCGGCGCCCCCTATCGGCTGCCGGTCGCGCTGGCACCGGGTGACCGCCTGCTGATCGGTTCGACCGGCGCCTACTGCGCGACCATGGCGGCGCCCGGCTTCTGCGGCTATCCGGCGCTGCCGACGCACGTTCTGCCCGCCCGAGCGAGGGAGGTCAGCCGATGACACGTGCCCTGCCCACCGGATTCGGGTACCTCGACGGCATCCCCGAGGACCGCTACACCGAGTGGCTGAACTGCTGGCTGACCGCGCTCGCCGAACCGCTCGGCACCGACCCGGCGGTGCTCGACTTCTACCGGCGGACCTTCCCGCCCGAACGCGGCCTCGCCATCACCGATGCCGAGGGCATGGTCGCCACGAACACCTCCCTCGACACCGAACTCGTCCTGCCCGGCGGCGGCCGGGTCCCCGCGGCCATCGGCACCGCCGGGTTCTGTCACGCGACGCAGACCCGCCGCGGTCTGATGACCCACCTGCTCGACCGGATCTACGCGCGCGCCGTCGACGAAGGCAAGGCGACCTGCGCCGACTGGCCCTCGGAATGGCCCATCTACCGGCGCTTCGGGCACGGTCCCGCCGCCTGGTACGACGGGATGAGCATCGATGTGCGCCACGCCGGACTCCGTGCGGACGTTCCTGGCGCGGACCTGCGGCCGCGTCGCGTCGCGGGCGTGCGGGCACGCGACGCCGCCCGCGACGTCTTCACCCGCCGGGCAGGCAATGCGCCGGGGGAACTCGTTCCGCCGCACGGCTTCTGGGACCGCCTGCTCACCGACCCGTCCTCGCCCGTGCTCGACGCGCTGTGCACGCTCGGCGATCCGGGGACCGGGCTGCGGCAATGCGCGGTGATCGACGGACGCGGGTTCGTCTCCTACCGTGTCGTCACCGGCTGGAACGCCGACAAGGCACCCGACGGTGTGGTGCACGTGGTGGACTTCCTCGCGGTGGACCCGGAGGCCGCGGGCGCGCTGTGGCGGTTCCTGTTCTCGATCGACATGATCGGCGAGATCCGGGTGCCGCGGCGGCCGGTGGACGATCCGCTGCGCTGGTGGGTCACCGATGCCCGCAGGCTGCGCAGCCGTCGCCGCGACGCGATGTGGCTGCGCCTGCTCGATGTCCCCGCGATGCTCACCGCCCGGTCCTGGGCGGCCGACGGCACGCTGACCCTGCGCGTGCACGATGCGCGCGGCTGGGCCGAGGGCACCTATCACCTGGAGGTCGACAAGGGCGTCGGCGTGTGCCGCCGCACGACCACCGCGCCCGATCTCGAACTCGATGTGTCGGCCATGGGCGCGATCGTGCTGGGCGGCACCACGGCCGCCGCGCTGCACCAGGCCGGACAGATCCGCGGCGAACACCGGCAGGTGCGGCTGTGGGACGCCATGGCCACCCCGGAACGCGCGCCGTTCCTGTCCTACGTTCTGTGATCGGTTCGCCGCAACCACCGCAACAGGAGGGTCTCCCGTGCTGGTGACGGACTCCGGCCGCTACGACGACGCGGCCCTCGCACAACTGCTGGACTCGGCCACCCGTGAGCTGACCACCGCGGGCGTCGGCCCGGGCACCGCCGTGGTCCTGTGCCTGCCCGACGATGCGCGCTGGGTGGCCGTGTCGCGCGCGCTCGCCGGGCTCGGGGCGGTGAGCGTGCCGATGAACGCGGGGTCGGCGATTAGCGAGATCGCCCATGTGCTGGACGATTCCGGCGCCCGGCTGGCCGCGGTACCCGCAGGCGCGGCCGCGACCCTGGCCGAGCGGTTTCCCGATCGCGTGTGGTGGCCGGACGGCCGCGCGACCGGTGAGCGGATCACACCGGGACCGGAATACGGGACCGAGACGGCGACGATCGCGTACACCTCCGGCACCACCGGGCGGCCGAAAGGCGTGCTCCAGTCCCGGCGGGCGGTGGCGCTGGGTGGCGAGAGCATGGCGCGGCGGCTGGGGTGGACCGCCGACGATGTGGTGGTCACCGCGCTGCCGCTCGCGCATTCCTACGGGACGAACGTGCTCGATGCCGTGCTCGCCGTGGGGGCTTCGCTGGTGGCGCTCCCCCGGTTCGACGAGACGCGCCTGCTTGCAGCCGCCGACCGGTGGGGCGCGACGGTGCTGGCCGGGGTACCGACAATGTACCGGCGGCTGCTCGCCGCGGCGCCCGGCCGTGATCCCGGGGCGCGGATGGCGCGGCTGCGGTGTGTGGTGTCGGCGGGGCAGAGCGCGGGTGCCGACCTGGCCCGGGAATGGGAGTCGACGAGGGGCGGGGCGTTCGTCGAGGGGTGGGGCATGACGGAGCTGGCCGGGTTCGCCACCTTGGCCGCACCGGACCTGGCCGACCGGCACGGCACCGCGGGGACGGCGATGCCCGAAGTCCGGATACGCGCCGACATCGTTGATCCGGAACACGATTCGCGGACCGGCGAGCTGTGGGTCGCCGGTCCGATGGTGACGGCGGGACATCTCGGCGCGGGCCCGCCGGCGGTGGACGGGTGGCTGCCCACGGGCGATCTGGGCAGCATCGATGCCGACGGGCGGGTCCGGATCCTGGGCCGTCGCAAGGATGTCGTGCTCAGTGGCGGGTTCAGTATCTATCCGGCCGAGGTGGAGCGGGTGGTGGCGCGTCATCCCGATGTCGCCGAGGTCGCGGTCGCCGGACTGCCGGACCCGATGCGTGGTGAGGTCGCCTGTGCCTGGATCGTGCCGCGGGCGGGAACTCAGCCGTCCGTCGCGCAGATCGCGGAGTTCTGCCGCCCACACCTGGCCATCTACAAGCTCCCGCGCCGGATCGTGCTGCTGCCCGAACTACCGCTGAACGGCACCGGGAAAGTGCTGCGGCGCGAACTGCCCGCACCGGTCACCGTGGGAGCCACCGCGTGAAACACAGTGATGTTCTCGTGGCCGGGGGCGGCCCGGTGGGTCTGGCGACGGCATTGCTCTGTGCCACACAGGGTTTGGTGGCGACGGTCCTCGAAGCCGAACCCGAGAACGCGGTGCGGGCGGGCAGCCGGGCCATCTTCGTGCACGGCGCCTCGCTGCGCGCTCTCGCCCAGGCGGATCCCGACCTGGCCAAACGTCTCGGCGAGCGCGGGGTGGTCTGGAGCGGCAAGCACACGCTGTGGGCGGGACGCACCGTGTTCCGCAAGTCCTATCCGCCGCACCGGGCCGCAACTCCCCCGTTCACCTGTCTGTCGCAACGCGACCTCGAGACCGAACTGCGTGCCGCGTGCCGCGACGCCGGTGTGCGGCTGGTCTGGCGGACCCCGGTCGCTGCGGTGACGGTGCGGCCCGGTCACGTCGAGGTCGGCAGTGGGCACCGCGCGAGTTTCCTGATCGGCGCCGACGGTGCGCGCTCGGCGGTACGCACCACGATCGGCACCCGCCTGGCCGGGACACGCAGCGACGCGTCGTTCGTCGTCGTCGACCTCGCCGACGATCCCGGCCGCGCGCCGGACGAACGAGTCTTCCACTACCGGCATCCGGCGGCCGGGCATCGCCACGTGCTGATCGCGCCGTTCCGGGGCGGGCTGCGCGTCGACCTGCAATGCCGACCCACCGACGACATCGCCGCGCTGAGCGCCGACGCCGCCACCTGGGTCGCGCCACTGCTGCCCGGGCGCACGCCGCCGGAGCTCACCTGGGTGTCGCACTACCGCTTCCAGCAGTCGGTGGCCGAGACCTTCATCGATACCGGTCGCCGGGTGCTGCTCGTCGGCGAGGCCGCGCACCTGTTCGCCCCGTTCGGCGCGCGCGGGCTCAACTCCGGCATCGCCGACGCGGTCGCGGCCGCGGGCACCGTCGCCGACAGCATCGCGGGAGCCGTTCCCCGCGCCGACGCCGTCGTGCGCTACGACACCGTCCGGCGGGCCGCCGCCGTGCGGAACCAGGTGGCGAGCGGTCAGGCCCTGCACCAGTTGCTCGCCTCGAACGCTGCTACCCGTGCCCGCCAGCGCGGCGCCGCGGCCGTCGCACCGTACTGGGGTCCGGCGGGCGCCTGGCTCGACCGCATCCCCTACGGCCCCGCCGATGCCGGAATCCCCGGCAGCCGCTACTGACCAGGAGCCCCATGACGACGACGCGCGACTCCGTGTCGATCCCGGTGGCGGACTTCGCCGACCGCACGACACGGGCGCTGCTCGCCTGCGACGGCTCGACCACGGTCCTGCTCGAGGCGGTGTTGCGCGTCCCGATGACCATCGACGTGCGGCGCCGGTTCCGGCACCGCGCCGAGGACCTCCCTCACGAAATGCGCACCGCCCTGGGCATCTCCGGCGACGATCCGGTCCTGGCGAGGTCCTCGACACTGCTGACGCCGGACGGTCACGCGGTGTCCTGGAATCACGCGGTGGTCGTCGCAGCGGCGGGCAATCCGCTGTATCCGCTCAGCCTCGATCGGGTTCGGCCACTCGGATCGGCCATGGCCGCCGCCGGTCTCACCCATCGCAGGCGCGTCCTGACCACCGGCCATCACGCCCGTCCCGATGCCGGGCCGGGGCCCGCCGCGGGCAAGAGCTATCTGATCTACACCGATGACCGGCCCCGGCTGCACCTCACCGAGATCTACCATCCCGCACTGTTTTCCGCCGACCTCGCCTGAGGCACGGCGGCGCACCCCGCTCGTCCGACACCGATTTTCCGTCAATCCGGCCGCTCCGGCCGATCAGAAAGGAACGCTCGATGGCACTCACCCCGCTCGGTCTCTGCTCGGCCGCCGCCTTCCTCGGCGCCGCGCTCGCCGCGCCCATGGCCGCAGCCCAACCGGCGCCCGACGCGGCGGTCGAGGCGATCTGTGTCGCCCAGACCACGCTGGTCCCGGTCCTCTTCGGTGACGGCATGACCGGCCAGGACTCGATCACCTGCACCGACGCGGCGGGCGCACCGCTCATCGCAGGCCGATCCGAGCTCACCGCCACCGGTAGCGCGTGCGGCGACAGCGCGACCACGATCAAGACCAGGTGGGACGACGGCACCGAGACCGTGACCGAGACGACCGGCCGCGTCTCCGTCGACGAGCACACCTACACGGCCACCGGCCGGGTGAGCGCCGACAGCACCCGTTTCGCCGACGCGACGGTCTCCATCACCGGCACCGGCGTCGAACCGAGCTGCCAGAACCCCCACCTCCCGGCCGCCGCGGGCTACCTCGTCACCTTCCACCGGGGTTGACACAGCCCCGCGCGCGGCTTTGACTGACTCCGGAAGCCAGTTTTACCTCGTCCGACAGTGCTCTGGGAGGTAGACATGCACAGCAGACGGCTCAGCGCCCGCCGTGGCGCCCTGTCGATACTGGCGTTGACCAGCGCTTTCCTGCTCTGCTTGACGGCACCCCAGAGCGCCTCCGGCCAGCCGATCGCGGACTCCGGGACCACCGGCTTCACGCTCCCCTTCGCGGGCGACCCCGCCTTCGAGCATGTGGCGCCCACGCAGCTGACCAGCCCGGACCAGCTCAACCAGCCACTCGGTCAGGAACGCGCCGAGTGGATCGCAAGCCAGATCGGTCTCGCCCGGGCGGACGCACTGACCGACCAGCAGTACCGCGACCCCACCACCGGAGGCGGCGTCGGCGGCGACCAGGCGGCCGCCGACGTGATCGTGGCCTGCGTCGAGATCCTCACCAATACCGTCGGTCGCCCCGTCTATTCCGATGTCGCCGGGCAGCGCACGCCCTCGGTCCTCGCCAGTTACGGACTGTATGTGAACCCCGGCGGACTGCTGGAGAGCCCGGCCAACGCCGACGCGCCCACCCGCCAGGTGAACACCTTGATCGCCCCCGGCGGCTTCGTCGGGAACTGGCTGCGCGACAACGGCGCGGCACACAGCCTGGCCGCCCTCTACCGATCCGCCTACACCGTGCAGGCCGCGTACGGCTTCGCGGCACAACAGATTTCGGGCGCCGCCCAGCTGGTCACCAATACCAAGGGCGACGTGCGCACCGAGGTGGGCATGTCGATGGCACCGCCGCTGTGGATCGTGAACTTCGCCCTGATCTACATCCTGAACCCGGCCCTCGCCGCCGAGATGCCCGCCTACTGGACCCCGATCCCGCCGCCGGTCGCCGACGCCGTCAAGGCCAGCCCCACCGGCCAGGTCCCGTTCCAGGGCTTCGCGTCCTACTTCGAGTGACCCGCCGTCGGCCAGTCGCCCGGAATCCCCAGGATCGCGCCGACGCCACGGATCGCGGACATCACCGCGTGGAAATCATCGAAACCCTGTCCGAACGCCTCGGTGCGGTCATCGATGCGGAAAGGGCACAGAAAGGTGTGCGGACGATTCGGGTCCTGACGTGGGCGTCCGAGGGTGATGACGACCGGACCCGCTGCCGTGTGAACCGCCCGTGCTCCCAGCGGTGGTCCGAACTCGCGGACATTGGCCACCGTCCCGGAACGTCCTGATTCCTTGGTGCTGTCCGGCGATCCGACCCGGTGCGATGTCTGCTCGATCTCGAGCAGCGCCGCGTAGACGGCGGCCAACCGGTCCGGGCCGCGGACCTTGCGTTCCCGGGCGGAGCCGACCCGGTACGTGCAATGCCAGTCCTGCGTCGTGCGATCCTGTCGCGGATCGGCGATCTCCACGCGCAGTTCTCGTTCCCCGCGCTGGACGGTGCTCGTGACGACGATATCGCCCGAACCGCTGGTCATCGATCCTCCCGGCTGCCGATCGATCGCGCCAGGAACGACCAGGAACGGCTCAGATCGTCTTCCCAGTACCCCCACGAATGGGTCCCCACCGGGCGTTCGTCGAGCGTCACCGGGATGTGCAGCTCGCGCAGCCGGTCGGCGAGATTCACCGTGCAGAAACGCACCGCCGCCTCGATCGGCCCGCCGAAGGCGATCTGTACCGGCAGCGGAATCCTGCCGTCGCGCACGCGCGGATCGGCCGGTGTGTCGTGGGGTGCGGCGGGGATTCCGCTACCGGTGCTCAGATAGATCTCGGTGCCGCGCAGCCCCTCGGCGTTGACGAGCGGGTCGTTGGCGCGCCACAGCGGCCCGGTGCGTGGCCCCCACATGTTCTCGATGCTCTGCCCGCCGCCCCAGGTCTCCACCGTGATGCGGACGAATTCCTGCCCGATCGGGTCCGAGGTCTGAGCGCACCCGCTGTAGGAGGCCACGCTGCGCCAGAAGCCCGGCTTGGCGATCGCGAGATTCAGCACTGAGGTTCCGCTCATCGAGACGCCGACCAGGGTCCGGTTGTCATCGGCTCGCAGGAATTCCTCGATCACTGGTGGGAGTTCCTCGTTGAGGAAGGTCTGCCACTTGTTGCGCCCGAGAACCGCGTCGTCTCGCACCCAGTCGGTGTAATACGAGCTGGCTCCGCCGACCGGGGTGACGACATTGACGTCTTTGTCGCGCAAGAAGCCGACGGCATCGGTCTGCGCGTCCCACCCGCTGCCGCCGGGTCCGCCTTGGGAACCGTTCAGCAAGTACATCGTCGGCCGCGGGGTCGTGGTGTCCGCTGCCCGCATCACCTGAATCGGGATCTGCTTGTCCATGGCGGGCGAATACACCGTCACGTTCTGCCGGCGACCGTCGATGTCGTCCACGGACACGATGTGCGCGGACGCGGGCTCAGCTGCCGCAATGCTCGCGGGCCCGACGATTCCGCACGCCACCAGGATTCCGGCCAGGGTCGATCGCAGTATTCGCATGGTGGAGGTTCGCGTTGCCACCGTGCCCGGTTTGGTCGATCCGGAAAGTCGGTTCTCCGGCGCGACACGCCCCGGCGGAGCCCGGGTTCAGTAGAAGACCGGTCCAGGAACGCCACCACCGGCCGCGACGGCATCGCCGGTGATGGCGACACTGCGCGGCGAAGCCAGGAACGTCACCACATCGGCGACTTCGCTCGCGTCGATGATCCGGTGAATCGAGTTCTTCACCAGCCGGCCTTCCAGCTCGGCCACCTCGGTACCGTCCTGCTCGGCCTGACGGGTCAGCCGTTCGGTGAGCCGTTCGGTGCGGGTGAGTCCCGGATGCACGACGGTCACGTTCACCCCGTGCCTGCCCAACTCGTCGGCGAGATTCTTCGTCAACGCGGACACGCTCACATTGCGGATGGTCTGGCCGATCGAATTCGCCTGCCGCGCACCGAGTCCGCTGATATTGATGATCCGTCCCCACCCCTGTCCCACCAGGTGGGGTGCGACAGCGCGGGCGGTCCGCAGATACCCGAGCACCTTGATCTCGACTTCCCGGCGCACCACCTCGTCGGTCGTGGCCTGCAGATCGCCACCCGCTCCCGCGCTCCACGGCGTGGCGGCCGAGTTCACCAGAATATCCACCCCACCCAGTTCCGCGACCGCCCGCGCGACAAGTGCCCTGACCTGCTCGTCGTCACCGGTATCGGTCGGCACCGCGATCACCCTGCGCCCCGACTGCCGGGCAACATCCTCCGCCGCGGCGATCAACGGCTCCACCGACCGCGCCGCCAGAACCAGATCCACCCCCTCCGCCGCGAGCCCCCGCGCAACCGCGAGCCCGATCCCCTTACTCGCCCCGGTGACGATCGCCCGTTTCCCATCCAGTCCCAAATCCACTCCCCGACGGTAACAACCAGGACCCCACCCTCCCCCGGTCCCGCTCGAGCTGATCGATATCCACCGGACCCGGCAATCTCCTCAGCCATCGAATTGGCGTAGAACCCGGTGGCTGTCGCACTATCCCCCGTCGACGCCGATCAGGTCGTATTCGTCGACGTCGAGCCCGCTTCGAGTCGACACCAGGAATTCCAGCACAGACAGCGGCAGGTGCCATCCCAACGGCCGGGGCCGCGTCCTTCCCGGTTTCCAGTCGAGGTCATCGGGCGTGGCCTCGACGCCGTCCGGGCCGCCGAAATAGCGCACGACCTGCATCGTCGAGCTGACCTCGCCCTCCGCGCACAAAACCGTCAACTCGCCAAGGATCGGTTCCAGCCGATCCACCAGATACTGAATCTGGTCATCGATACTCTCGTCGCTGCGGCAGACGATCTGCCACGCATGGGTCCGCGGAATGACGTGTTCGGGTATCCGGCTCCCCATGACAAGCACCGCATCGGGCTCCATTCCCAGCCGCGCGGCCATCTCGACAGCCGACAGTGCGGTGCTTTTGATCGAGAAATAGCAATATTGGTTGACCTTCACGGCGCAGATCCCACCACGGAGACGACGAGATCCGCGACTGGATTTCCGGTTCGGCTCCGGTCAGTCGAGGCAGAATTCGTTGCCTTCGATGTCTAGCATCACCAGGCATGACTCTTCGACTCCGTCGGCCAGCAGGAGTCGGACGCGGGTCGCGCCGAGTGATGTCAGGCGGGCGCATTCGGCTTCCAGGGCTGCGACGCGTTCGTCGCCGACGAGGCCGGTGCCTACGCGTACGTCGATGTGCAGGCGGTTCTTCACGACCTTTCCCTCGGGTACGCGCTGGAAGAACAGGCGCGGGCCCACACCTGACGGATCGACGCACGCCGAGCCTCGGTGCTCGTAGCCCAGCACCTCGGACCAGAAACGGGCGAGGCGCTCGGGTTCGGCGCAGTCGAAGGTGACTTGGATCGTTTTGGGCGAAGCCATGGAGCCACCCTAAAGGTGGGGTGTTGCGCCGAGCGGGTATCGCGGCAGCCGTCGAACGACATCGACCTGCTCGCCGAATATGCTCCGGCTGCGCCGAATTCGCTGTGTGCGCGGATGCCGGTTCGGGCCCCGCGGAGCACCGGTCGACGGCCGCGCGATCAGAAGGGTGTGCCCAACTCGACACCTTCAGGAGGGCGCATCATGGCGGTCAGCACACTCGTTCTCGACGTGGCCGCGGCCGACGGCAAAGCCGACGCCTTTCTCGCTCATCCCGACGACGGTGCCCCGCACCCCGCGGTACTGGTGTTCACCGACGCCTTCGGCCTTCGGCCCGCGGTCCACCGCGACGCCGAACGCGTCGCCGCCCTTGGCTTCACGGTGCTCGTGCCGAATGTGCTGTACCGCAACGGCTCCGCACCGGTCGTCGATCTCCCCGACTTCATCGACGCCGACCGGCGTGGCGAGCTCTTCGGTGCGCTGCGCCCCCTGCTGACCGCGCTCACACCCGAACTCCTCGTCGCCGACGCCGCCGCCTATCTGGGCTGGCTGGCGGATTCTCCCCTGACCACGGGAAACCCGGTCGGTCTCGCCGGATACTGCCTAGGAGTCCGCAACGCGCTGCACACCGCCGCGGCCCATCCGGACCGGGTGGCCGCGGTGGCCGGTTTCCACGGCGGCCGACTCGCCACGGACGATCCCACCAGCCCACACACCGTGGTCGACCGGATCACCGCCGAGGTCTACCTCGCGCACGCCGACGCCGACCCGGGCCTGCCACCCGACCAGATCGCCCGTCTCGACGCGTCCTTCACCGCCGCGGGCACCACCTTCCGCACCGAGGTGTATCCCGGTGCCACCCACGGCTTCACCCAATCCGATACCGACGTCTACAACGCCGAGGCCGACGCCCGGCACTGGGCCGAGCTGACCGCACTGTTCACCCGCGTCCTGCGCTGAACCCCTGACCAGCGCGTAGCACGCTCTCCAGCGCGCGGGTCAGTCGAGCCGGAAATCGGCGAAGTCGAAGCCGGGCGCGACGACACAGCTCACCAACGTGTACTCCGCACCGGCCGGACGAGCGGACTGACTCACCCCACCGGGAACCACCGCCTGCGGCCGCTGCCCCCGCTCGACATCGGGTCCGAGAACGATCTCCTCCTCCCCGATCCGCAGCAGCAGCGGACCACCCCGATGCCACATCCAGATCTCGTCCGAGCGCACCGTGTGGGGCGCGGACTGCTCGCCCGGCAGCAACAGGAAATAGATCGCCGTCGCGCTCGCCCGCGGACCGGAGTAGCCGGGCGGCTCGAATTCCACCGCACTACGCCAGGTTTCGCGAAACCAGCCACCTTCCGGATGCGGCTGGAGATCCAATTCCGCGGCCAGCTCGGGACGGTCGTCGCTCATGAAGCCACAGTACTGGTCACACGCGCACACCACCGCTCAGCGCGGTGACGGCCAGCGGGCCGAGCAGGACCAGCGCCCGGCTGCTCGCAGGTAATTCTGCGCTCAGATTCCGTTGATTGGTTCGCCTCAATGGTCGGGTTGTGGAGGAATTCTGACAAAGCCCGCCTGATAGCTGTGGGCGTGCTGTCGAACCATTTGCGAAGGCTGCGATTCATGGCCGACTGTTCCGAGAAGCTGAGCGTGTGGGCGACTGGCTGAATGGCAGGTCACTCTGGGTGAGGAGCCGCCAGGTCGCGGTGCGGTAGACGTCCTCGCCGATGGACTCGAAGGTCGTGCCCTAAGCACCGAGACGTCGCTGCAGGGTGCAAGGGTGGAGGCTGCCCGTCCCGGCGACGATGATCGCGCCTGCCGATCAGGAAAGTGGTGTACGGGCAGGCGAGGAATGGTGTCGTGAACGGGACCGCCCGTGGATTTCCAGCCGCGGCCGTGACCGGCCGACCCACGCGGGCGAACCACATCGGTCACATGGCAGCGAACTCGGGATATCGCTCATGTACGCCGCCCTGATAGCCTGTTCAACAGCCCGTTCTCCACTCGACGACGTTCGTTTGCGGAGGCGCCATGAGCGTGTTGTCCGACGATCTGCGAACTCTCAGCTACGAAGCGTACGTGTATCTGTACTCCCTGGTGACGATGGACATCACCAGGGAGCAGCAGACCAACACTCCGGCCGGAGCGCTTCCCGGCTTCGGACCACCGAATCGGTTCCACCATCTGCGCGCCTACCCCGACGCGAACTTCCGTGGCGTCGTACGCCCGAATTTCGACACCCTGTATTCCTCCGCGTGGCTCGATCTCAGCGAAGGCCCCGTTCAGGTCCATGTTCCCGACAGCGGCGATCGGTACTACATGCTCCCGATCCTGGACGCGTGGACCGATGTGTTCGCCAACCCGGGCAAACGCACCACCGGCACCGCCGAGCTGGACTTCGTGATCGTTGGCCCCGGCTATACCGGTGAACTGCCCACCGGCCTGCCCGTGATCTACGCCCCGACGCCGTCGGCGTGGATGATCGGGCGGACCCAGACCAACGGCCCCGCCGATTACGCCGCCGTCAACCGCTTCCAGGACGGGCTGACCATCACCGAACTCGGCCGTACGTCTTCCTTCCGGGCCGACCCGGCCCTGGCCACCGGCGCCGAACCACTGCGCCAGGTCAACACCATGCCCGCGACAGCTTTCTTCGCGCGCGCCGCCGCGGCGCTGAAGGTGAACCCGCCGCACTACACCGATTTCTCCCAGCTGGCGCGCATCGCCGCCCTGAGTATCGTTCCCGGCGAGGATTTCGATCCTGCCCGCTTCTCGCCCGCCGACCTCGAGGCGATCGACGCCGGTGTCGCCGCCGCGCGCACCGCGCTGGCCGTCGCGCCCAAGACGATCGCGACACCGGTCAACGGCTGGGCTAGCGTCCTTGGCACCATAGGGGTGTACGGCAACGACTACTTCAAGCGATCGGCGATCACCCTGGCCGGGCTGGGTGCCAACCCGCCCGAAGACGCGATCTACCCGCTGCTCACCGCCGACAGCGACGGCGACCCGCTCGACGGTGAGCACGACTACGTGATCCGTTTCGACGCAGGCGCGCTCCCCCCGGTGGCCGCGTTCTGGTCGGTCACCATGTACGACGACGAAGGCTTCCAGATCCCCAACGAACTGAACCGATTCGCCCTCGGCGATCGCGACGACCTGCGGTACAACCCCGACGGCTCCCTCGAAATCCACATCTCCCGCGAGAACCCGGGCCCGGACCGGGAATCGAACTGGTTGCCTTCCGGCGCAGGCGTTCTCGGGATCACCATGCGCCTGTACGCGCCACGCCCCGAAGCGCTCGATGGGACCTGGGCACCGCCACCGGTCCGCAAAGCCTGACCACAGGGCCGGGCGGGTGGGCCGAAGTCGTCGCGGCGCAGCTACCCCGCGACCACGGCGACGGAGAAGCGGCCGCCGCGGGCACGGATCCTCACGAGCTGACCCGGTTCACGCCCGAGACCGTCTCGGGGACACCGATGG
>NZ_JBSGDP010000018.1:0-102221 GCF_053602435.1 Nocardia sp. NPDC004415 | reverse complement strand
TCCCCCCTCCCCCCCCCACACCTCCCGCGCGGCGCGCCCCCCCCCCCCCCCCGCCGCTGGCGCGGCGAGCCCCTCCTCGAGGTCGGGGCGTGCGTGGCGCTTAGCAGTGTAGGCGTGCGGTCCCGCTCGGCGCTAACGAGCGCCCACCTTTTCCAGCTGTGGTGCCGGAGCCGCGGGTTCCTCCGATTCGTCGAGCCCGAACCTGTTGTGCAGCCTGACCAGTGGCTTGGGTGCCCACCAGTTCCAGCGGCCCATCATCCGCATGAGCGCCGGGGCCAGCAGCCCCCGGATGACGGTCGCGTCGCTGATCACCGCCAGCGCGCAGCCCAGGCCGAACAGCTTCATCATCGACACCCCGGAGCTGGCCACGCCGAGGAACACGATGCTCATCAGCAGGGCGGCGGCGGTGAAGATGCGGCCGGTGCGGGCCACGCCCATGGCGACGGCCTCGGTATTGCCCGCGGTGGTCTTGGGGCCGGCCAGCCACTCCTCGCGGATGCGGGAGAGCAGGAACACCTCGTAGTCCATGGAGGCGCCGAAGGCGAGGCTGAACATCAGGATGGGCATGGCCAGGTTGAGGGTGCCGGTGGCGGTGAAGCCGAGCAGCCCGGCCAGGTTGCCCTCCTGGAAGATCCACACCATCGCGCCGAAGGTGGCCGCCAGCGAGAGCATGTTCAGCGCCAGCGCCTTCACCGGGAGCACCACGCTGCCGGTGAACAGGAACAGCAGGATGAGCGTGGTGACGGCGATCAGCGCGCCCGCCAGCGGCAGTTTGCCGGTGATGGCGGTGACGGAGTCCTGGTTGAGCGCGGCCGGGCCGGTGAGCAGGGCCTGCGACGGGGCCTCGACGGCGCGCAGGGCGTCGAGCTGGGCGGTGCCCGCGTCGGAGTACGGGTCGAGCCGGGTGCCCACCGAGAGGTAGGCGCCCGCCCGCGGGTCCGACATCTCCGGCACACCCGCGGCCACGCGCAGGCCGTTGCGGTACACGGCGGCGCTGCTGAGCACGGCCGGCACATCGGGCACCTTCGACAGCTCGCGGGCGTAGGCGTCCAGCTGCTCCGGGGTGCCGTGGAACTCCGGCAGCACGACGGTCGCGCTCGCGGCCATATCGGCGTCGAACTCGGTGCGCAGGATGTCACCGACCTGGCGGCTGGCCACGTCGGCGGGCAGCGCGCGGTCGTCCGGATAGCCGAACTGCACACCCAGGAACGGCGAGCCGAGCAGCAGCAGGAACGCGGTGGTGGCCAGCGCGATCGGCAGCGGCCGCTTCATCACCGCCACCACCAGGCGGTACCAGAAGGTCTGCCGCGGCTCCTTCTCCACGCGCGGCGGCCGCCGCAGCAGCTTGCGCAGCGGGCCGCGCAGGTCACCGGCATTGATCCGGTCGCCGACCAGGATGAGCAGGGCGGGCAACACGATCACGGCCGCCGCCGTGGCCGCCGCGACCACCGCGATACCCGCGTAGGCGAAGGACTTGAAGAAGTACTGCGGGAACACCAGCAGCGCCGACAGCGACAGCGCCACCACCAGCGCCGAGTACACCACCGTGCGGCCTGCGGTCTGGATGGAGCGGATCACCGCCGCCGTCGGGGTGGCACCGGCGGTGAGTTCCTCGCGGTACCGGCTGACGATGAACAGGCTGTAGTCGATGGCCAGCGCCAGGCCGAGCGCGGTGGTCATGTTCAGCGCGAAGATCGACACATCGGTGAGCGAGGTGAGCACCCGCAGGATGCCCAGCGCCGCCGCGATGGCGAACAGGCCGATCGCCACCGGCAGCGCGGCCGCGACCACACTGCCGAAGACCAGCGCCAGCAGCAGGCCGGTCACCGGGATGGCGATGGCCTCGGCGATCACCAGGTCCTTGCTGATCTGGGTGTTGATATCGGCGAAGGTGGCGCCGAGGCCACCGGCGCGGATGGTCACCGGGCCGTCGATCTCGAGTTCCTCGCTGAGCTTGCCCGCGCGTTCGGGCAGCTCGGCGTCGTCGCCTTCGATGCTGGCCAGGATCAGCGCGCGCTTGCCGTCGGTGCTGCGCAGCGCCTGGCGCAGGTCGGGGCGGGCGTCCCAGTAGGACTGGACGCCGCTCACCTCGGTGGGATGGGCGCGCAGCTTCGCGACGGCGGCGTCGGCGGCCGCTTCGGCGGCAGGGGAGTCTGGGCCGTCCTCGGCGGTGACGGTGAGGACGAAGTTGGGCTCGCTGCCCGGGAAGTGCTCGCTCAGGTACTGGCTGGCGCGCACCGATTCGAGATCATCGGTGACGAATCCGCCCGATTTCATATGCGAGTGCACCGTGGCGCCGATCGCACCACACAACACCATCAGCAGCAACGCCACCGCGACCACCAACCGTGGTCGGCCAACGGCGGCGCGGGCGATTCTCGTCAACATCGTCGGGCTCTCTCTCGGTGAACGTCGACCGTCACCGTAGCCCGCACAGAAATACTTCCGATACCACCTCGGGGCGGAGGTGCGCGGAGTACTATCTCCGCCCCTGGGTGGATGCCGGAGCCGTCGTTACCGTCCGCCCGATCCGGTGAAGAGTCCCTCGAGGGCGTCCAGGAAGGTGCCCGCCGCGGCGGCGGAGCTGGGCTCGCACGGCACCGGATGCGGGCCGCATTCCGCCGAGGCGGGCGCGGCCAGGGGGAGCTGAACGAGGGCGACGGCGATACCGCCGAAGAGGGCCAAGCGAAGTTTCATGCGGTCAATATTGGAGGCGGCGCCGGTTACCCGGCAGACCTGAATTCCTGGGGGTCGGGTTCGTGGGCAGCGAGAACGGTGCCACCGACCGCGCCGAGGCCGATCGGCCTGCCCGCCGTGCCGGGGGCGGTGGCGGTGATGGTCACCTCGTCACCGTCGGCGAGGAAGGTGCGCGGTGCGCCGCCGACCGTTACGGGTTCGCTGCCGCCCCAGGACAATTCGATGAACGATCCGCGCTGGTCCCGTTCCGGGCCGGAGATGGTGCCCGAGGCGTAGAGGTCGCCGGGGCGGATCGAGGCGCCGTTGGCGGTGAGGTGGGCCAGCATCTGCGCGGGGGACCAGTACATGCGCGAATACGGTGGGCGCGAGACCGTCTCGCCGTTCCAGGTGACGGCCAGGTCGATGTCGAGGCCGTGGTCGTCGGTGCCGCGCAGGTAGGGGAGCGGCTCGGGTTCCTGCGGCGGCAAGGGCACACGCGCCTGTGCCAGTGCGGCCAGCGGAGTGATCCACGCCGACAGGGAAGTCGCGAAAGACTTTCCGAGAAAGGGCCCGAGCGGCTGGTATTCCCACGCCTGGATATCGCGGGCCGACCAGTCGTTCACCAGGGCGACACCGAAGACATGGTCGCCGAATTCGTCGACGGAGATTGGTTCACCCTGCCGCGAAGCCGTTCCGACGACGAAACCCAGTTCGGCTTCGATATCGAGCCGCCGTGACGGCCCGAATTCCGGTGCACCGGAATCGGTTCGGCGCTGCCCATGCGGCCGGACCACCGGCGTCCCGGAGACTACGACCGTGCCCGCCCTGCCGTGGTAACCCACCGGCAGATGACGCCAATTCGGCAGCAGCGGTTCGGCATCGGGCCGGAACAACCTACCGAGATTGGTGGCGTGGTCGATACTGGCGTAGAAGTCGACATAGTCGCCGATCCGCACCGGCAGGGCCGTGCGAATCGAGTCGAAGGTGTGGACGGCCTCCGCGGGCAGTGGTGAATCCGCCGATTCGCGCAATCTCTCGCGCACCACACGCCAAGAGGTCGGACCCTGGGCGAGAAAGGAATTCAGGTCGGCCTGGGCGAAGACCGGATCATCCAGAAGGACGGCCAGATCCAGGACGAATTCGCCCAGCCGGACGCCCACCCGGAATTCACCGCCGGGTGGCGCGAAGACGCCGTAGGGCATGTTCTCCGGACCGAACAGCGAGTCGCCGGGAACCTCGACGCGCACCGTCGCGCGGCTCACCGGCGGGCCTCGGGACCGCGCCCCGACCAGGTCCAGGCATAGTCGGGGTCCTCGCAGGCCAGCGCGCCTTCACCCAGCTGGAGCGGCCGGAAGGTGTCCACCATGACCGCCAGTTCGTCGAAGAACTCCGCGCCGATACTGCGCTCGTAGGCGCCCGGCTGCGGGCCGTGCGCGTATCCGCCAGGATGCACCGAGACGGAGCCCTGGGTGATGCCGGAACCCTTGCGGGCCGCGTAATCACCGCCGCAATAGAACATGATCTCGTCGGAATCCACATTCGAGTGGTAGTACGGCACCGGAATCGACAGCGGGTGATAGTCCACCTTGCGCGGCACGAAATTGCAGACGACGAAATTGTTGCCCTCGAACGCCTGATGCGCGGGCGGCGGCTGATGAATCCGGCCGGTGATCGGCTCGAAATCGGCGATGTCGAAACGGAAGGGATACAGGCAGCCGTCCCACCCGACCACATCGAACGGGTGCGTCGCGTAGACCAGCCGGGTACCCGCGATCTCGGTGCCCGGCCGGTGCTTCACCAGGACCTCGATCTCGGTGCCTTCGGCGAGCAACGGCTCGGTGGGCCCGTGCAGGTCGCGTTCGCAGTACGGCGAATTCTCCAGCAGCTGGCCGAATTTCGAGAGATAGCGTTTCGGCGGGGTGATGTGACTCGATGCCTCGATGACATAGGTGCGCAGTGGTTCCTCACCCACGGGCAGCCAGCGATGCGTCGTCGCCCTCGGCATGATCACCTGATCGCCCTGGGCGACCGACAGCGCGCCGAAAACGCTCTCCACCACGGCCGCACCGGATTCCACGTACACCAGCTCGTCACCGATGGCATTGCGGTACAGCGGGGAGGCGCCCTTGGCGACCACGTAGGAGATCCGCACATCGGCATTGCCGAGCAGCAGCCTGCGGCCGGTCACCGGGTCGCTGGTGGCGGGAGTGTCACCGGGGAAGAGTTCGGGCAGGCGCAGATGCCGGTGGTGCAGGGGGTGATTGGGGGTGAGGGTCTGGTCGGGGAGCTGCCAGACCGTCGCGTCGACGATGGCGGGCGGCAGACCACGGTGATAGAGCAGGGAGGAGTCGCCGGAGAAGCCCTCCTCGCCCATCAGCTCCTCGTAATAGAGGTCGCCGCGCGCGTCGCGATGCTGCGTGTGCCGTTTCGGTGGCACCGCTCCCACGCGCCGGTAGAACATGAGCACACCTCCCGCTTCGCCGCAGGCCGGATGGTCCTGCCACCACGGTACCGCCGCGCGGGTGGCTCAGTCGGTGAACTCGGCGATGACCGGGGCGTGGTCGCTGGCGCCCTTGCCTTTGCGTTCCTCGCGGTCGACGTGGGCGTCGGTGACGGTGTCGGCCAGGGCGGGGGAGGCCAGCACGAAGTCGATGCGCATGCCCTCCTTGCGGGGGAAACGCAGCTGGGTGTAGTCCCAGTAGGTGTAGACGCCGGGGCCGGGGGCGAAGGGACGCATCACATCGCGGTAGCCGGTGTCGAGCATGGCCTGGAAGGCGGCACGCTCGGGCGCGGAGGTGTGGGTCTTGCCCTCGAACAGGGCGGGCGACCAGACGTCGTCGTCGGTGGGGGCGATGTTCCAGTCGCCGACCAGGGCGATCTTGGCGGCCGGGTCGGTGGTCAGCCAGTCGTTGGCCTGCTCGCGCAGGGTGGAGAGCCAGTCCAGCTTGTAGGCGTAGTGCGGGTCGTCGAGGGCGCGGCCGTTGGGCACGTACAGGCTCCACACCCGCACCCCGCCGCAGGTCGCGCCGATGGCCCGCGACTCGACCACCGGCGACTCGATCAGCGAGTCACCGGCGTTCTTGTCGAAACCGGGCTGGTGCGGAAAAGCGGTCTCGACATCGGTGAGCCCGACCCGCGAGACGATGGCCACGCCGTTCCACTGGTTGATGCCCACATGCGCGACCTCGTAGCCCGCGGCGTCGAACTGCTCGAACGGGAACTGGTCGTCACGGCATTTGGTCTCCTGGATCGCCAGCACGTCGATGTCGTGACGGTCGAGGAAGGCCGTCACCCGGTCGACGCGGGAGCGGATCGAGTTGACGTTCCAGGTGGCCAATCGCACGGATGATTCCCCTTCGATGGGCTAGGCCGTGCCCGGTGGGGCGGCGTAGCGGTAGGTGTGGTGGTCGAGGAAGCCGAGCTCGCGGTAGAGCGCGAGACCGGCGGCATTGCCGACCTCCACCTGCACGTAGGCGTGGGTGGCGCCGTGCTCGGCGCCCCACCGGATGAGCTCGGCGCACAGCAGCGCGCCCAGGCCGTTGCGCCGGTGCGCGGCGGCCACCGCGACGCAGGTGAGGCCGACCCAGCGGCGGCCGTCGGGGGCGGTGGTCACCGCGCCACGGCCGATGGCCAGGGGTTCGGGCAGGCCGAGGGCGGCGAAGCCGAGCACACCGTCCTGCACGGCGGTGAGGACCGAGACGTCGGGCACGCGCACCGACGGGTCGACAGGGATCTCGCCGCGGTAGCGGTGGGTCGTGAGCCAGCCGTCGTCGGGCGCGGGCGCCACGCGGACCATCGAAGGACCTTGCGGCAGCACAAAATTCGCGATGTCGAGGCCGAGGACGACTGTCTCGCTCCAGGTGTTCCAGCCCGGCGGGACGGGCGCGAGCCGGTCGGGCAGTTGCAGCAGCAGCGGCAGGCCCTGCTCGGTGTACCAGTCGGCGATCCGGTGCATGGTGTCGATCGAGAGCGTCGCGGGGATGCCCGACTCGCCCAGCGGCACCGCGGAATTCGCGCGACCGGTGTACCCGTTGCCCGCGCGCACCAGCCAGCCGTCGATCCACCGGTGCACCGCCCCGGGCCACGCCAGGGCCGCCGCGGTCTCCAGGTGGCGGATCTCCTTGGTCCGAATCGGCCTCGGCCCCAGCGCCTTCAGTGCCACCACCCGATCCGGCGCCACCGACACCAGCTCGCCCTCGGCAGTCCGCACCGAGGGTGGCTCCAGCGAGACCAGCTCACCGATCACATCGGTGAGCGGCTGGGGATAGCCCTCGGGGAGCTGATACCGCATCACGACGCGGCGACCGAGAGGTATTTCAGTCGTCATGGCCGAAAGGGTCGGGGACGGTGCCGGGGATCCAGCTCAGACCCGGTGTGCCCCAGCCGTTGCGCTTGATCGCCTTCTTGGCCGCGCGGGCGTTGCGGCCGATCAGCACGTCGACGTAGAGGAAGCCGTCGAGGTGGCCCACCTCGTGCTGGAGCATGCGGGCGAAGAAGCCGGTGCCCTCCAGTTCGACCGGGTCGCCGTTCTCGTCGGTGCCGGTGACCTTGGCCCAGTCGGCGCGACCGGTCGGGAACTGCTCGCCGGGGACCGACAGGCAGCCTTCCTCGTCGTCGTCGGGGTCGGGCATGGTCTCGGGGATCGCCGAGGTCTCCAGGACGGGATTGACCACCACGCCCTTGCGGCGCACCTGGTTGCCCGCGGCGTCGACATCGGGGCAGTCGTAGACGAACAGCCGCTTGCCGACGCCGACCTGGTTGGCCGCGAGGCCGACACCCTTGGATTCGGCGAGCGTGTCGTACATGTCCGCGATCAGCGGGGCCAGCTCCGCGGGCGTCTCCGTCACCTTCGCCGTGGGGTTGTGGAGGACGGGGTCACCGACGATCACGATCGGGAGAATTGCCATGCCGGCCATTATCGCCGCATCCGCGCTCGTGCGAGCGGCGACCCCTGTGGCAGCCGACACCCTGCTGGCCGCTGGTCAACACGCCGGGGTATCGGTCGGACGATCCGGTGGCGGCGTGGTTGAATGATCCGCGACGTGCAAGCGTCATTTTCATCTCGTGATACTCGGCGAGGGAGCAAGATGGACGGCGCAGCGGCTCGCGACATCGAGGAATCGGCGGTCGACGATGAGACCGGCCTGAGTCGCCGTGAGCTCGACATCCTCGACTTCGAGCGCAAATGGTGGAAGTACGCGGGAGCCAAGGAAGACGCGATCCGCGAACTGTTCGCCATGTCGGCCACCCGGTACTACCAGGTGCTCAACGCGGTCGTCGACAAGGACGAAGCGCTGGCGGCCGACCCGATGCTGGTCAAGCGGCTGCGCAGGCTGCGGGCGAGCAGGCAGAAAGCGCGCGCCGCGCGCCGACTCGGCTTCCAGGTCTGACATGACAGCCACACACACCACGATGCGACTAGGGTTGCGCGGGTGAGCAACCCGAATCCCACCCCCGGCGGCCCACCGCTGCGCGCGCTGGCGATGGTGTTGATCGCGCTGGCCATCGTTTTCGCCGGCCTGGGTGCGATGTCGCTGTCGAACTCCGATGCCGACGCCACCGACGCGGCCGAGCAGACC
Organism: Nocardia sp. NPDC004415; assembly: GCF_053602435.1. Lineage (NCBI taxonomy): Bacteria > Bacillati > Actinomycetota > Actinomycetes > Mycobacteriales > Nocardiaceae > Nocardia > Nocardia sp. NPDC004415. The sequence continues at coordinate 93,966 of NZ_JBSGDP010000018.1, read as the reverse complement.
GAAACCTCCACCACGACCAGCGCGGTCGCGCAGGCGCCCGCCACCACCGCGCCGGTGACGACCACCAGCGCGGCCGCCACCCCGACGACGACCACCGCCGCGCCGAGCACCACCACGACCACGCCGACGACCACCACGGCCGCCGACGCGAGCGGGGTGGATCAGAGCGTTCCGGTGCGGGTGCTGAACAACAGCCTGGTCGCCGGACTCGCCGCGCGCACCGCGAGCGACCTGACCTCCTCGGGCTGGAGCAATGTCAGTACGGGCAACTACAGCGGCGCGAATCTGACCACCACCACCGTGTTCTACGGCGGCGGCGCCAACGACAAGGCCGCCGCCACCGAGATCGCGCAGGAGATCGGTGGCACGGTGGCGCCCAAGGAAGGCGACACCTCCCCGGGCGTCGTGGTCGTGCTGACCGGTCGCTGAACGAGGCCCGGCACGCGGTGCCGGGTGCCGCCCCGGCGCTGTGGCATCATCTTGAGCGGTACAGCCCTGTCCACGAAGGAGAGTTCCCCGATGGCCACGTCGACCACTCGTCGCCCGTCCTGGCGCACTGTGACCCCGGTTCTCGCGGTCGCCGTGTTCGGGCTCGCCGCCTGCACCAACAGCCAGGAGTCGACGGACGTCAAGGGGACCACCCCGCCGGTGTGGACCAGCTCGCCCCCGCCCGCGGGCAGCGAAGGCGGACACGGTGGCGGCCACGCCGCGCCGACCACCGAGGGCGGCGATCACGGTGACAGCCACGGCGCTCCCGCCGCGGGCGGCCTGAAGGCCGAGCTCAAGGACGGTTCCGGCGCCGATGTGGGCACCGCGACCATCGTCTCCGAGGGCGGCCACCTGGTCGTCACCGTCGAGGCGCGCAACCTGCAGCCCGGCTTCCACGGCCTGCACTTCCACCAGACCGGCAAGTGCGAGGGCGACTTCGCTTCCGCCGGTGGTCATCTGCAGGTCGGCGCCGCCAACGCGCACCCGGCCAGCGGCGATCTCGCCTCGCTGCAGGTGCTCGGCGACGGCACCGCCAAGCTGGTCACCCAGACCGACGCGATCACCCTGGACCAGGTCAAGGGCAAGGCGCTGATCGTGCACTCGGGTGCCGACAACTTCGGCAACATCCCGCCGCGCTACACCCGCGAGGGTGGCACCGGCCCGGACGAGACCACGCTGTCCACCGGTGACGCGGGCACCCGCGTCGCCTGCGGCGTCGTCGGTTAGCGAGACGCGGATGGCCGGTGCGATCCCCTCGGTGGCGTTTCACGGTTCGCCCCGGCCCACGATCGGGATCGAATGGGAGATCGCGCTCGTCGACAAGGTGACGCGCGATCTGTCCAATACCGCCTCGACGGTGTTCGACGCCGTCGGTGACCTGCGGGCCCACGACGGGACCCAGCAGGTCACCAAGGAACTGCTGCGCAACACCGTCGAACTGGTGACCGGTGTGCACGACACGGTCGGTGGGGCGGTCGAGGATCTGCGCGGCACCATGGACGCGGTGCGCCGGGCCGCCGATCCGCTCGGCGTGGATCTGTTCTGCGCGGGCACCCATCCCTTCGCGCCGTGGTCGACCCAGCAGCTCACCCGCTCGCCGCACTACGACGAGCTGATCGAGCGCACCCAGTGGTGGGGCCGCCAGATGCTGATCTGGGGCGTGCACGTGCACGTGGGAGTCTCGCACCGCGACAAGGTCTTCCCGATCCTGAACTCGCTGCTGCTGTCGTACCCGCATCTGCTCGCGCTCTCGGCGTCCTCGCCGATGTGGTCCGGCGACGACACCGGGTACGCCAGCAACCGTGCGCTGATGTTCCAGCAGCTGCCCACCGCCGGTCTGCCGTTCCAGTTCGAGAACTGGCGCCAGTTCGAGGGTTTCGTGCACGACCAGCTCAAGACCGGGGTGTTCGAGCAGCTCGGCGGCATGCACTGGGACATCCGGCCCGCGCCCAAGTGGGGCACCATCGAGGTGCGGGTGTGCGACGGCCTGTCCAGCCGGGCCGAACTGGCCTCGGTGGCCGCGCTGATCCACTGTCTGGTCGTCGATCTGGAGCGCAGGCTCGACGACGGCGAGGACCTGCCGACGCTGCCGCCGTGGCACGTGCAGGAGAACAAGTGGCGCGCGGCGCGCTACGGACTCGACGCCATCGTGATCGTCGACGACGCCAGCAATGAGCGTTTGGTCACAGACGATCTGATGGACCTGCTGACCAGGCTCGAGCCCACGGCCAAGCGGCTCGGCTGCGCCGACGAATTGGCCGCGGTGGCCGAGATCCCCCGGCACGGGGCCTCCTACCAGCGGCAACGTCAGGTGGCGGCGCGTTCGCAGGGCGATCTCGTCGCCGTGGTCGACGCGCTGGTTCGGGAGCTGGATCACTAGCGTTCAGCTACGCATCCGGGCGGCGTTCACCGGCCGTTTACGATGTTCGGATGCTTGTCGATCATCCACGCATCGTGGCGGGGGGTGGGGCCTTCGGCACTCGCCTGCGCGAACCACGCACACTCGCGATCCTCGCGGTGGGCGCGGTGCTCGTGCTGCTGATCGGACTCCAGGTCGCCGCGTGGCTCAACGGCTTCGACGGTCCGCTGGCGAGTCTGGCCAGGGACTATGTCGGCACGCCGAAATCGATGTCGGTGCCGTGGGCCGGGCTGATCCTCGCGCTGGTCGGGGTGAACGCGCGACGGCGGGTCATCGCGGTGACGGCCGCGATCGGGATCGACGCGGTGTGGGTGGCGCTGCGCCTGCTCGACGGCAAGCCGTTCACCGTCGGCAACGGGCCGACCATCGTGCTCACCGCCCTCGCGGTGATCGCGGCGGTGCGCTGGCAGGGGCGTGAGCGCACCGACGCGCTGAAGGCCGCGGCGCTGGGCGCGCTGCTGGTGCTGGCCACCAAGGTGGGCGATGTGTGGTTGCACGTCACCTCGGCGGTGCATCCGACCGTGCTCGACGAATACCTGGTGCTGGCCGATCACGCGCTCGGTGACCCGTCCTGGGTGGTCGGGCGGGTGCTCGAGGTGCTCGGGCCCGAGGTGTACGCGGTGCTGCACTGGGTCTACATCGAGCTGCCGGTGGCGGCGATCGTGGTCGCGGTGTGGCAGCTGCGCCGGGTGGTGCCGACCGGGCAGTGGCCAAGTCACTATCTGGTACGCACGTTCCTGGTGCTCGGGCTGGTCGGCCCGCTGTTCTATGTGCTGTTCCCGGTGGTCGGGCCGATGTTCGCCTACGGGGCCGACGGCGCCGGATTCCAGGTGGGCAATTTCTGGCCGTCGATGGTGCCGCCGATCGACCGCGACCCGGCCGCGCTGCCCTTCGACGCGTTCACCCCGCGCAACTGCATGCCCTCGATGCACACCGCGTGGGCGCTGGCGCTGTTCCTGCACACCCGCCGCGATGTCGACGGGTCACGCGCACCCGCCTGGCTGCGCTGGGGCGGGGCGTTCTGGCTGGCCGCGACGCTCGCCGCGACCCTGGGCTTCGGCTATCACTACGGCGTCGACCTGGTGGCGGGCGCGGTGCTGTGCCTGACAGTGGACTCGGCGCTGCGGGCGCCCGAGCGCGGCTGGGGCATGTTCCGGGTGCGCCTGGTGGCCTTCGGCACGATCGTGTTCGCGGGGCTGCTGGTGGCCTACCGGTATCTGGCGGTGCCGATGGCGGAGTATCCCGTGGTGTCGGGCGCGATCGTCATCGGGTCGCTCACCGCCGTGGCACTGGCGTTCCATGCCACGTGGTTCGCCGCCGCACCCCAAAGCACGACGAAGCAACCCCGCGTGACGACTGGACCCGCGTCGGCGGCCTGACCACGCCACCCGTCCGACGGCACCACCACGGATTCTCGGCCGCCTCGCATCCGAGGGGTGAGACGTCCCGGCGAAGCCGAAGTATCGCCCCTCGGATGCGAGGCCCTCAGGGCCGAGAATCCCGCGGCCCCGGCCGCAAATCAACACTGCGTTGTTCGCGGTAGGCGGTGCGGCCGATCAGGTGCGCGATCACCGGGGCGGTGATGATGGTGAACAGGGCGGTCAGGACCAGCATCCAGACGTTGATGTCGTCGCGGATGTCGATGCCGGTGCCGATCAGCACCAGGATCAGGCCGACGACCTGCGGTTTGGTCGCCGCGTGCATGCGGGTGAGGGTGTCGGGGAAACGCACGATGCCCAGGGCCGCGGTGAAGGCGAACACGCAGCCGGTGAGGATCAGGATCGCCGAGATCCACTCCCAGAACGTCATCGGTCGTCCCGGACGCGGAAGCGGGAGACGGCGGCCGAGCCGAGGAATCCGACCAGGGCCAGCGCGACGATCGCCGGGATGACGGTGGTATCGCCGCTGTAGGCGGCCCAGACCGCCAGCCCGCAGGCGGCGATGGCCATCAGCGAGTCGATGCCGACCACCCGGTCCAGCGTGCTCGGCCCGGCCAGCACCCGGTAGCTGGTGATCACCGCGGCGGCGACCAGCAGGGCGCCGGCGATCACGGCGACGACGGTCACGATCGCACCTCCGATGCGGGGTCGATGCGGCGGCGTTCGCCGGGACGCTCGAAGGTGTCGATCATCAGGCCCTCCAGCCGCCGGGTGATGCGATAGAACTTCTCGACCGCCGCGTCGCTGCCCACATCGAGGACGTGCACGTAGACCACGCAGCGCGGCCGGTCCAGCTCCAGCACCATGGTGCCGGGGATGAGATTGAGCAGGTCGGTGCACATCACCAGCACCAGATCGGACTGGAAGGCCAGATGCACCCGCAGCACCCCGGACACCGGCGGGCCCGAGGGCCGGATGCTGAACCAGGCCACCTGCAGACTCGACTCGAGCGCGTAATAGGTACTGACGACGATCAGCTTCAGGAACGACAGCGGATGGAACCACCCGGCGACCGGGATCAGCGGCAGCGGCAGCGCGAAGACCACGACCACCGCGACCACCAGCCCGGCGACCATATTGGCGATGCTGAGATCGCCCCACAGCGCCACCCAGACCGTCGTCAGCCAGATCAGCACGCCGATGCGGATGGCATTGTCGCGGTTGATCAGTCGACTCATCGCGGCTCCGGTCCCAGGACGGAATCGATGTAGACCGACGGATCGTGCAGATCGTCGGCCGCGCGTTCGGCGATGCCGAGCACCGGCCCGGCCAGTACGGTCAGCGCGAGCCCGGCCACGATCAAGCTGATGGTGGCGACGGTCATCAGCACCGGCATGCGGCCGGGATCGGTGCGGTCCTCGTAGTGCACATCGGTCGAATCCTCGACCAGGGTGGGCAGATTCGCCGCCGTGAGATGGCCTTCCGGCGCCTCGGCGCGAGGACGCCAGAACGCCTTGCTCCACACCCGGGCCACCGCGTACAGCGTCAGCAGGCTGGTCACCACCGAGCCGCCGACCAGGACCCAGGCCAGCACTCCGCCGTTGGCGGCGCCTGCCTCCAGCAGGGCCACCTTGCCGATGAAGCCCGAGAACGGTGGGATACCACCGAGATTGAGCGCCGGGATCAGGAACAGCACCGCCAGCAGCGGACTCGCGGTGGCCAGCCCGCCGATCCGGCGCAGCGACACCGACCCGGCCTGCCGCTCGATCAGGCCGACGGCCAGGAACAGCGCGGTCTGCACCAGGATGTGGTGGGCCACGTAGAACACCGCGCCGGTGAGCCCGGCCGTGGTGGCCAGGCCGATGCCGAACATCATGTAGCCGATGTGGCTGACCAGGGTGAACGAGAGCAGGCGGCGGATGTCGTTCTGGGCGATGGCGCCGAGGATGCCGATCAGCATGGTCGCCAGGCCGCAGACCAGCAGGATGTTGTCGAAGGCGCCGTCGGGGAACCACAGGCTGTGCGTGCGGATGATCGCGTACACACCGACCTTGGTGAGCAGGCCCGCGAACACGGCGGTCACCGGGGCGGGGGCGGTGGGGTAGGAGTCGGGCAGCCAGCTCGACAGCGGGAACACCGCCGCCTTGATCCCGAAGGCCACCAGCAGCACCGCGTAACAGGCCGCGCGCACGCCGTCGGGGATGGCCTCCAGCCGCAGCGCCAGCTGCGCGAGATTCAGGGTGCCGGTGGCGCCGTAGGTGAGCGCGATGCCGATCAGGAAGATCAGCGACGACACCATCGACACCATCACATACGCGATGCCGGTGCGGATGCGCGCCTCGGTGGCACCCACCGTGAGCAGCACGAACGAGGCCACCAGCAGCACCTCGAAGCCGACGAACAGGTTGAACAGGTCACCGGCCAGGAAGGCCTGCGAGACACCGGCGGTCAGCACCAGGTAGGTGGGCCGGTAGATGGAGGTGGGCTGGTTGTCGTCGCCGTCGGAGATGTTCTGCCCGGCACCGTAGATCGACACCACCAGCAGCACGAACGCCGACACCAGCAGCATGGCGGCGCTGAGCCGGTCGACCACCAGCGTGATGCCGATCGGTGTCGGCCAGCCGCCCACCTGCACCGCGGTGGTGCCGTCGCGGTCGGCCAGGTACAGCAGCAGCGCGCTGATCACCAGCACGCTCGACAGGGCGGTCAGCGAGATCAGCGATTGCAGGCGCGGACGGCGGCCGAAGATCAGGGTGGCCGCGGCGCCGAGCAGCGGCACCAGCACCGGCAGGGCGGCGAGGGTGGGCAGCAGCTCGGGGGACAGGGTCACTGTTCGGGGTCCTCCAGTTCGCGGCGGCTGGCGACCTGGGTGTCCTCGGGGTCGTTGACGACGTCCTCGGTGGTGGTCAGCATGTAGGAGCGGTAGGCCAGCGCGAGTACGAAAGCGGCCAGGCCCATGGTGATGACGATGGCGGTGAGCACCATGGCCTGGGCCAGTGGGTCGGCCATGTCGCCGGGGGAGGTGTCCGAGCCGCTGAGGATCGGTGGTTTGCCGTCGGGGCCGCCCATCGTGAGGAGCAGCAGGTTCACCGCGTTGCCGAGCAGGATCATCCCGAGCAGCATCTTCGAGACCACCCGCTCGAGCAGCAGGTAGACCCCGCACGCGGTGAGCGCGCCGATGGTGATGAGCACAACGAGGTCGGCGGTCATGCCAGTTCCTTGTCCAGGCGGGCGCCGAGGCTGCGCAGTACGTCGAGGACCAGCCCGACGACGACCAGGTAGACGCCGAGGTCGAAGAATGTCGCGGTGACCAACTTGATGTGCCCCAGCAGCGGCAGCGTCACCTCGATGATCGCCGAGGACAGCGGCGGCGCGCCCAGCAGCAGCGAGGCGGTCGCGGTGCCCGCGGCCAGGGTGAGACCGGCGCCGAGCAGGTGTCCGGCGTCCACCGGCAGCGCCTCGCCGAGTTCGTAGCGGCCGCCCGCCAGATAGCGCAGGGTCAGCGCGAGCCCGGCGACCAGGCCGCCGGCGAAGCCGCCACCGGGGGCGTTGTGACCGGAGAAGAAGAAATACACCGACAGCACCATGATGGTGGGGAAGATCAGCCGGGTGGTGATCTGCAGGACCATCGAGCGGTCGCGCCGGTCGACCAGGCGCGCGGCGGGCAGCCAGGACACCGCGTCGGGGTCGTAGTTCGGGGAGTCGGCCGCGCGCGGCGCGCTGCCGAAGCGGCGGCTGCGGAACACCAGCGAGGCCACGCCGGTGGCGGCCACCACCAGCACCGAGATCTCGCCGAGGGTGTCCCAGGCGCGGATGTCGACCAGCAGCACATTGACCGCGTTCTTGCCGCCGCCGATCGTGTAGGCCGCCTCGGGGATGGCGTGCCAGATGGGTTCGGCGCGGCGCGCGGCGGTGGCGAAGGCGGCCAGCACCGACACGGTGACGCCGACGCCGATGGCCAGCAGCGCCCGGCGGATCTTGAACGCGGTGGCGTCGTCGTCGGCGATCTCGGCGGGGAAGGCGCGCAGCACCAGCACGAACACCACGAGAGTCAGTGTCTCGACCAGGAATTGGGTCAGGGCCAGGTCGGGCGCGCCGTGCAGCGCGAAGATCACACCGCAGCCGTAACCGGTCACCCCGACGACGAGCACGCTGGCCAGGCGGTTGCGCAGCACCGTCGCGGCCAGCGCCATCGCGATCATGATCGCGCCGACCCCGGCCTGCAACGGCGAATCCCACAGCCGCAGTTCCACACCCGTGCGGGTGCCCGCCGCGAGCAGCACCGTCGGCAGCACGATCAGGGTGCCGAGGATGGCGGCCTGGCTGGCGGGCAGCGAGCCGGACTGCACGGTGCCGGTGATGCGCATCGAGAGCCGGTCCATCGCGCGCAGCGCGCCGTCGTAGGCGCGGTCGGCATTGCCCAGGCGCGGGTGCGCCGGTTCGCCGATCCGCTTGCGGATGAGGAACAGCGCGACACCGGCGGCGATGATGCCCCCGGTGAGCATGAGCGGCCAGGTGAGGTCGTGCCAGAGCGCCAGGTGCAGGTCCAGTCCGCCGGGCAGGGTGGCCGCGTAGGGGCTCAGCCACCGGTCGACGGCCTGCGTGTCGAGCCCGCCCGCCAGCCCGCCCAGCGCGAGCAGCGCGGGCGGCCCGAGCAGCAGCGCGCCGGGCGCGTGCCAGGTGGTGACCACATCGGGCCCCTCGCTGACACCGAAAGCGCCCCAGACGAATCGGATGCTGTAGGCGACCGTGAACGCCGAACCCACCGCGATGCCCGCCAGCAACGCCAGGCGCGCGGGCAGACTCAGGTTGTCGGCCGACCACACCGCGGTCAGCGCCGTCTCCTTGCCGACGAACCCGAGCAGCGGCGGCAGCGCGGCCATGCTCAGCGCGGCCGCGATCGCGATCGCGCACAGCACCGGCGCGCGCTTGCCGAGCCCGGACAACCGGCGCAGATCCCGTGTCCCCGCACCGTGATCGATGATGCCGACCACCATGAACAGGCACGCCTTGAACAGCGCGTGCGCCACCAGCAGGGTGATTCCGGCCAGCGCGGCATCGGGGGTGCCGGTGGCCATCATCGTGATCAGCAGACCCAGCTGGCTGACCGTCCCGAACGCCAGCACCAGTTTCAGGTCGTGCACCTGGATCGCGCGCCAGCCCGCCAGCAGGATCGAGGCCACACCCAGCGGCAGGATCAGCACATGCCACGGCGGGGTCTGCGCGAGCGCGGGCGCCAGCCGGGCGATCAGGTAGATACCGGCCTTCACCATGGCGGCCGCGTGCAGGTAGGCGCTCACCGGAGTGGGCGCGGCCATCGCGCCGGGCAGCCAGAAGTGCAGCGGCACGATCGCGGATTTGCTCAGTGCGCCGATGACGACCAGCACCACGCCCACCGACACCGCGCTCCCGGTCGGTGGCGAGCTCGCGGCCAGCAGGTCCGAGAACAGGAAACTGCCGTAGCGCATCCCCAGGATGACGATCCCGACCAGCATCGCCAGCCCGCCCGCTCCGGTCACCAGCAGTGCCTGGATGGCCGCGCGCCTGCTCACCGCCCGTTCGGCGTAATGGCCGACGAGCAGGAACGACAGCACCGTCGTGATCTCCCAGAACACGTACATCAGCAGCATGTTGTCGCTGGTGACCAGCCCGAACATGGCTCCGGCGAAGCCCATCAGCTCGGCGGCGAAGACACCGAGCCGGGCTTCGTCGCGGCCGAAATACCTGCCGCAGTAGGCCATGATCAGCGCGCCGATGCCGAGCACCAGCGTGCACATCACCGCGGCGAGGGAGTCGAAGCGCAGGTCGATGTCCATCGAGATCTGCGGCGCCCACTCGATCCGGGTGCTGACAGTGGTGCCCCAGTGCGCGACGACCCAGCCGAGACTGCCCAGCGGAACCAGCGCGAGCAGGTAGAAGGCGTTGCGGCCCAGGGCTCGTACGCACAGCGGGGCCAGCAGCGCGGCCAGCGCGTGGACGAGCAGTACGGCGAGCAATCCCCCTCCGGCGGGTCGGTTTGCGGTCGAGTAGCGCGTGCTCGATCCTACGGGCGATCACGGCCGGTCGCGGGGTAGGCCGGTTGTCGCGTCGGCCATGTCGCGGGGCGCCGGGCTATGACCCGGCTATGTTTCGGCGGTACTCGGCGCCGGCGCGGGACGGATTCGCAGCAGCAGCCACAGCGCCGCCGCCGAGCCCGCGGTGATGGCCAGCGCGGCGCGGCTGGGGATCGTCTCGTCGACCGGGGTGCCGCCGATCGGCCAGTTGCGGGCCTTGGTGGGGATCACCCACATGACCGTCGGCAGGTACAGCGCGCCGAGACCGAGGACCGCGCAGGGCAGGTAGCCGACCCGGATCGCGCCGAAGGCGTACCCGGAGACGAAGGCCAGCGCCGAGACCCCGAGGCCCCAGGCGAGCGACCACGGCAGATGCTGTTCCACTGCGGCGTAACCGCACAGCACGGCCGCGCCGGCGAGCACCACCCACGCCGAGGACCACCGCAGCCCCAGCAGCACACCGGTCGTGGCCAGTACCAGCACGGCCACGAGGTACCAGCCCATGTGCTGGGAATCGGCCATCGTGTCGGCCGCCGCGGACAGGCTCACCGCCACCAGCACCCAGGTGCCGTCGCGGGCGGGCAGCAGCAGCGCTGCCACGAACGCGGCGAGCACCGTGGCCGTCACGGCGATGCCGATCTGCCAGGAATTGCCCACCCGCCCGTCGAATTCGTGGGCCAGCCATTCCGAGGCCAGCAGCACCGACAGCGCCAGCACGGTCGCGGCGATGATCGGGGTGATCGGCAGGTCGGCCGCGATCCTCGGCAGCGCGGGCAGCATCACGCCGTGCCGGTGCCGCACGGTGTTCACCGCCAGCAGCACCACGGCACCAAGCACCAGCCAGGCCGGTGTGGAGATCGATTTCTCGGCATTGAGCGTATTGGTGCTGAACGCCGAGACCAGCTCGCCGTAGACGAACACCACCACGGTGCCGACCCCGAACCCGACCGCGGGCCAGCGCCGCCGCAGCGAGCACACACCCAGCGCGCCGAACAGCGCGCCACCGCTGAGCGCGTCGATGTAGTTCTGGGTGGTGAGTACGTCGGCGTCGGAGATGGTGAGGCCGACGAAATAGTTGGCGGCCAGGATCGCGGAAGCGCAGGCGGCCGTCAGCCAGACCAGGCCGGGCCGGTTGAGCGGGCGCACCAGCACCGCTACCACCACGGCCACGATCAGCCCGAGCGCGGCCGCCCTCGGCACGCTGTTGACCAGGCTGGTGACCCGGTACGGCGAGCCGATCGCGGTGGCGGTGGCGAAGGTGAAGGGCAGGAACAGCGCCATACCCGCGGCCGCGGCACCAGCGAACGCCGTGACCGCGTCCAGTCCATCCCCAACTCTGGGCACCTCTCCGACGATACCGGCGAATCCCCGGTTATCCGCCGAAGCTAGGCCCTGCTCTCCGCGTAGCGCCGCAGCGACTCCACCTGGGCCGGGTCCAGCGACGGGCGGACGGTGGCGCGGGCGGCGGCCACGTCCTCGGCGGTGACGTCGGCGGCGGTCATGTCGCGGCGCAGCGCCGAGAGGGCGGCCTCGCGCAGCAGGGCCGAACAGTCGGCGGCGGAGTAGCCGTCGAGGTCGGCGGCCAGCGCGGGCAGGTCGACATCGGCGGCCAGCGGCACCGAGCGGCCCGCCGTGCGCAGGATCTCGAGGCGCGCCTCGGCGTCCGGCGGCGGCACGAAGACCAGCCGTTCGAGCCTGCCCGGCCGCAGCAGCGCGGGATCGATCAGCTCGGGGCGGTTGGTCGCCCCGAGCACGACCACATCGCGCAGCGGTTCCACCCCGTCGAGTTCGGTGAGCAGCGCGGCCACCACCCGGTCCGACACCCCGGAGTCACTGCTCTGCCCGCGGCGCGGGGCCAGCGCGTCCACCTCGTCGAGGAAGATCAGCGACGGCGCCGAATCGCGCGCCCGCTGGAACAGTTCGCGCACCGCCCGCTCCGAGGACCCGACCCATTTGTCCATCAGCTCAGCGCCTTTCACCGCGTGCACGCTGAGCTGTCCGGTGCCGGCGAGCGCGCGCACCAGGAAGGTCTTGCCGCACCCGGGTGGCCCGTAGAGCAGCACGCCGCGCGGCGGGTCGATGCCGAGGCGGGCGAAGGAATCGGGGTGCCGCAGCGGCCACAGCACCGCCTCGGTGAGCGCCTGTTTGGTCTCGACCATGTCGCCGACATCGTCGAGATCCAGCGAGCCGATCGCCAATTCCTCTGTCCCCGAACGCGACAGCGGACGGATCACCTCGAGCGCGCCGACCAGATCGTCCTGGGTGAGTTCGGGATCGGTCTGGTCGCGGCTGGCCCGGCCCGCCGCGCGCACCGCGGCTTCGCGGCACAGCGCGGCCAGATCGGCGACCACGAAACCCGGTGTGCGCGCGGCGATCGCGTCGAGATCGAGGGTGCCCGCGGGAACCTTGCGCAGCAGCTGTTCGAGCAGGGCGCGGCGCACGGCGGCCGTCGGCAGCGGCAGGGCCAGTTCGCGATCGCACAGGTCGGGTGCGCGCAGCCGCGGGTCCACCTGGGCGGGATGGGCGGTGGTGACCAGCAGCGCCACACAGGGTGCGCGCATGGCGGCCCGCAACTGGTCGAGGATGAGCGTGGCGACGGGCTCGGACTCCGCGGGCAGCAGCGCGTCGACATCGGTGATCAGCAGAATCCCGCCCTGTCCGGCGCCCACGTCGGCCACGGCCTCGGCGACCGCGCGCAGCCGGGCGCCGCTCTCGATCGCGCCGACCGCGGGCCCGTCGAGTTCGACCAGCCGCCGCGGCGCGGCCACCGCCCTGGCCAGCGTCGCCTTGCCTACTCCGGCAGGCCCGGTGACCAGCACACCCAGATGCGCGGGCGCGCCCAGCGTCTTGAGCAGTTCGGGTTCGTCCAGGGCCAGGCTCAGCCATTCGGCCAGCTTGCTCGCCTGCCCCTGCACCCCGGCCAGTTCCTCCACCGCGATCGGCGCGCTGCCCGAACTCACCGATACCGCCGCGAGCGTGGGCTGGTCCGGTTCGCCGTCGCGTTCTCTGGCGTGCAGCGCCGCGGCCGGACCGCTACCCCAGCCCACCGCCGAATTGGGTTGCACACTCACCGGCCCCGGCATCGGCTCGATCCCGGTGACGGTGAGCAGCTCGGTGGTCCAGGCGATGCCGAAGGTCCGCGACAGCGCCTGGGTGGCGGCGGCCGAACTGATGTCGGGCCCGAGATCGCGCGGCAGCAGCGAGACCGTGTCGCCCACGGTGACCACCTTGCCCAGCAGCGCCTGACGCAGCGTGGCCGCGGGCACGCTGGCCATCGCGTGCGCCGAACCGCTCAGGGTGAGCTGCTTGGCGCCGTACACCGTCACCGGGGCGACGGTCACCGCCGCGTTCTCCCGCAAACCCACATTCGACAGCGTCACATCGTCGAGCAGGGCCACCCCCGGCGGACTGCCCGCGGGCGCCTTGGCCACCACCGCCGCGGTCCGCCGGGCGCCGATCAGCGCGATACCGTCCCATTCGCGCAGGCCGAGCGCGGTGAGCGTCTCGGGGTGCAGGCGCACCACCCCGCGCCGCGCGTCGGCCGCCGAGGGATTGAGCCGGGCGGTCAGCGAAAGTTCAGCCACCGTGCCATTCTGCCGTCGCCGCGCCCGATGCGCCCGGATCATCAGGAATCGATTGGCTCATGACAAGGCCGAAGTCGGTACAGTGCACCGGACGCGCCGGAGGTGCCGGCGCCGTGATCCACCCGGGGAAGTCATGCAGATGAACCGAATCTCCCTCGCCGTCCTCGCCGCCGGGGCGCTCACCCTGACCTTGGCCGGCTGCGGTTCCGGTGACGACTCCGCCGACGACGCCAGCGGCCTGCGCAAGGGCACCCCGTCGGCGAGCGTATCGGCGACCACCACCGCGGCCCCCACCACCCAAGCCGCCGCGGGCGGCATCACCTGCGCCGAGTTCAAGACCCTCGACACCGAGGGCGAGAAGGCGGCCATCGAGAAGCTCCTGGCCGACAACCCCGGCGGCCCCTTCGAGGGCAGCCCGAATGTCGCGCTCGGCACCGCCAAGCTCGTCTGCCTCGCGCCGGGCAATGCCGACAAGACCGTCGCCGAGGCTGCCGGGATCAAGCCCTAGTGGATCTGTGACTGCCAGTCGGCGGGCACCCGATCGGCCGGTCCCGGCACGGACTGACCGATCGGGTGACTCGTCGGCGCGGCCAGCTCGGGCCCACCGCTGTACATCTCGCTGGTGGTGAAGTTCCAGAACCAGTCCTCGCCGGGCTCGTAGCTCTGCACGAAGGGATGCCCGGTCGAGGCGAAGTGCTTGGTCGCGTGCTGACTGGGCGAACTGTCACAACACCCCACGTGCCCGCATTCGGCGCATCGGCGCAGATGCACCCACCAGCCGCCCGCCGCCGTGCATTCCGCGCACCCCGGCCCACTCGGCGCCGCGCCCACATCGATCCCGTCTTCCGACATCCCGACCTCCGTATCATTGGCGGCTGGCGCCGCGGGTTCTCGGCCTGTTCCCTTGATCTTCCCTCCCGCCGGGTACTCCCTCGTCGCACCCTCTGGTCAGTCCAGATCAAGGCGGCCGAGAACCGGTGGGTCTACTGTTCTGCGGATTCTGCCTGCGGGTTCAGCGGTAGCCGGACGATGAAACGCGTGTCGCCCGGTTCGGATTCGACCCGGATGTCGCCGTGGTGTTTGTTGACCACGATCCGGAAGGAGATGTCGAGTCCGAGGCCGGTGCCGTCACCGACCGGCTTGGTGGTGAAGAACGGCTCGAAGATGCGGCCCTTCGCCTCGGGCGCGATGCCCGGTCCGGTGTCGCCGATCTCGACGGCGGCGCAGTCGTTCTCCTGATAGGTGCGCACGGTGAGGGTGCCCTCGCCGTTCATCGCGTAGACCGCGTTGTCGATCAGATTGGTCCACACCTGGTTGAGCTCGGCGGCGAAGCAGGGCAGCGGGGGCAGCGTGCGGTCGTAGTCCTTGACCAGGCGCACCCCGTCACCGAGTTTGCGGTTGAGCATCACCAGCGTCGAGTCGAGCAGTTCGTGCAGGTCAACCACCTGATAGGGCGCGCGATCCATCTGCGAGTACTGCTTGGCCGCGCCGACCAGGGTGGAGATGCGGGTGGTGGAGTCGGCCACCTCGTTCATCAGCAGCTCGGTCTCGATGGTGTAGTTCAGCCAGCGGATCGCGCCCTCGAACACCTGCGCCCGGCACGATTCGAGGGTGGCCTGCACGCCTTCGAGCCAGTCGATGTCGAGCCCGGCCTGCACGAAGGTGGGCGCGAGGTTCCAGCCGTCGGCGATGCCCTGGTCGGTGAACCAGTCGGCCAGCGCGTCCTCCCGGTCGGCGGCCTCGAGCGGGCTGAGATCGGGTGCCTTGGCGACCCGCTCGGCGGCCTGCTCCTGCAACTCGACCAGCTGCACCAGGGCGTCGGCCGGGAACTTGCCCTCGGCCATCATCTTGAGCTTGTGCCGCATCCCCGCCACCCGCTCACGCAGCCCGGCGGTGGCCCGCACCGCCGCGGCCGCCGGATTGTTGAGCTCGTGGGTGAGCCCGGCCGACAGCGACCCGAGCGCCAGCAGCCGCTCCCGCTCGGCGATGCGCTGACTGGACTTCTGCCCGCCGAAGAAGGCGCCCTCGAGCAGGTGCACCGCCATCGGGAACCACTCGGTGACCATCCGCCCGAAATCCGCCGCCGCCAGCACCAGGAACCGCGACCGCCGCTCGACATACATCGACCCCGCGTAGTCCTGGCTCACCTTGTCGCCGAGGTAGGCCATCCACGCGCCCGCGTACACCCCACGGTGATCGGTGCGGTTGACCTCGATCTCGATACCGCCGGAGAGCTTGGTCAGCCGAACCTCGCCCTCGATGAGCACATAGAAGCAGGTGGCCGGGTCGCCCTCGCGATAGACCTGCCCCGGCTCGATGTACACGATCTCGCCGACCGCGCACAGCTGGGCCAGCTGCTCGTCGTCGAGCTTCTCGAACAGGAACAGCGTGCGCAGTTCCTCCGGATCACAGATCAACCCCATGTCACTCCTAGGCCAGATACCGGTGGACGAGCATGACCGCCATCGCGCCCTCGCCGACGGCGGAGGCGACCCGCTTGGCGGATTCGGCGTGCACGTCACCGGCCACGAACACGCCCGGCACGCTGGTCTCCAGATGATGCGGCGGCCGTGGCAGTTCCCAGCCCGGCGGGCGGGCGCCGTCGACCATCAGGTCGGGCCCGGCCAGCACATAGCCCGCCTCGTCGCGCACCACCACACCGTCGAGCCAGCCGGTCTGCGGCGCGGCGCCGATGAACAGGAACAGCCGCGATGCCTCCACCTTCTCCTCGGTACCGGCGTCGTTGTCGCGCAGGATGATCCGCTCCAGGTGGTCGTCCCCATCGACGCCCACCACCTCGGTCCCGGTGCGTACCACGATGTTCGGGATCTGCGCGATCTGCTGGATCAGGTAGTGCGACATGGATTTCTCCAGCGAGTCACCGCGCACCACGATGTGCACGCGACGGGCGTTGCGCGACAGGAACACCGCCGCCTGCCCCGCCGAATTGGCCCCGCCGACGATGTAGACGTCCTGGTCGGCGCAGTCGGCGGCCTCGGTCATCGCCGAGCCGTAGAACACACCGCGCCCGGTGAATTCGTCGACCCCCGGCGCCGGATGACGCCGGTAGTCCACGCCGGTCGCGATCAGCACCGTGTGCGCGCACAACCGCCCGCCGTCGGCGAAACGCACCGTGCGCGCCGATCCGTTGATCTCGAGCCCCACCACATCGCGGGTGGTGATGATCTCCGCGCCGAACTTGTTGGCCTGCCTGCGCGCCCGGTCGGCCAGCTGCGCGCCGGAGAGCCCGTCGGGGAACCCGAGATAGTTCTCGATCCGCGAACTCTGCCCGGCCTGTCCGCCGGTCGCCGTGCGCTCCACCAGCACCGTGCGCAGGCCCTCCGACGCGCCGTACACCGCGGCGCCGAGCCCGGCCGGTCCACCGCCGACGACGATCAGATCGTAGAAGTCCCCGCTGGGTTGCACTGCGAGCCCGACGTTTTCGGCCAGCTCGCTGTCGGTGGGCTGGATCAGCGCGTCGCCCGCCGGGGTGATCACCACCGGACAGGTCAGCGGATCGGCGCCCGCGGCCTCGAGCAGACGGGTGCCCTCCGGTTCGTCGGCGGGGTACCAGCGATACGGCAACTGGTTGCGCGCCAGGAACTCCCGCACCTGCGAGGAACGCGGCGACCAGCGGTCACCCACCACCTTGGTCTCGTGCACCGGCCGCTGCTCGGCGCTGCGCCAGGCGTCGAGCAGCCCGTCGAGGACCGGATAGAGCTTCTCCTCCGGCGGGTCCCACGGCTTGAGCAGGTAGTGGTCGAGATCGATGACATTGATCGCGTCGATCGCGGCATTGGTGTCGGCGTAGGCGGTCAGCAGGACCCGGCGGGCGTAGGGATGCAGGTCCATGGCCTGCTCCAGGAACTCGATGCCGTCCATCCCGGGCATCCGGTAGTCGGCGATCAGCACCGCCACGGGCTGTCCGCGCAGCTTCATCTCGCGCAGCGCCTCGAGCGCCTGCGGTCCGGACTCCGCGCGCAGGATCCGGTAGTCGGCGCCGTAGCGGCGGCGCAGATCGCGCACCACCGCCCGGGAGACCCCGGGATCGTCGTCAACGCTCAGAATGGCCGGTTTGGTTACCGCGGGTGTGCTCACTCCTCGAGTATCCCCTCTGCGTGGGGTCAGAGCTGATTGTGCAGCACCAGGTCGAGCTCGGTGGGGGTGAGCAGGCGTTCGAGGCGTTCCTCGCGTTTGCGGCGGGTGCCCTGCGGCACGAACGCGTCGGGCAGCGCGAAGCCGTCCTCGGGGTCGATGGTGGGCAGCACGGGGACATGGTCGATGTGCCTGCGGGGCAGGAGTGAGCGCAATTTCACGGCCGATCACCTCGGGTTGACGACGGGAACGCCGGGCTGAACGGCTTCGGTCAGCGCGTCGATAGCGAAAAGTTTGCCAGCAGGCCCGATGTGGTGCAACCGGGACAAGGTGGACACGGCGAGCCGACGCGCCGGTGGCCCGCGTCGTCGCAGGCCACCGGGTTTTCGGCGAGGAGTGATCCGTGGATCACTGCCAGTCGGGCAGCGTGACAACCTGTGCGGCGTAGGACAGTCCGGCGCCGAAGGCGATCAGCAGCGCGGCGTCGCCCGGCTTGGATTCGCCCTTGCGCAGCAGCGCCTCCATGGCCAGCGGGATCGATGCTGCGGAAGTGTTGCCGGATTCCTCGATGTCGTTGGCCAGCGCGCAGTTCTCCGGCAGCTTCAGCACCCTGGCCATGATCTCGATGATCCGGCCGTTGGCCTGGTGCGGGATCATCGCGTCCAGGTCGTCGGTGGTCAGGCCGGCGCGGTCGATCGCGTCGCGGCACACCTTCTCCAGCGAATGCGCCGCCCAGCGGAACACCGCGGTGCCCTCCATCGTGAGGTAGGGCCGCACCGCGTCGGTGCCCAGCTCGTCGATCTCGGTGAAGAACTCCATCCAGTCCTTGGTCTGGCGGATGGCGTGGTGCTGGGTGCCGTCCGAGCCCCACACGGTCGGGCCGATGCCCTGCTCCCGGGCGGGCCCGACCAGCACCGCGCCCGCGCCGTCGGCGAACAGGAAGGCGGTGGAACGGTCGGTGAAATCGAGCGCGTCGGTGAGCCGTTCGACGCCGATCACCAGCACGTGCTGGGAGGTGCCCGCGCGCACCAGATCCGAGGCCATCCCCAGCGCGTGACAGAACCCGGCGCAACCGGCCGAGATGTCGAACGCGGCCGCGCCGGTCATCCCGAGCTCGGTCGCGATGCGCGGGCCCACCGCGGGTGTGAGCAGCAGATGGGTCGAGGTGGCGACGATGACGCAGTCGACCTGATCGGCGGCCACCCCCGAGGCGGCGATGGCGTCGCGTGCCGCGGCCACGCTCATGCTCTGGATGGTCTCCTCCGCCGAGGCGAAGCGGCGGGTCTTGATTCCCGACCGGGTGCGGATCCACTCGTCGCTCGAGTCGATCGGCCCCGCGATCTCGTCGTTGGTGACCACCCGGGCGGGGCGGTAGACGCCCAATCCGAGAATTGCGGTGTGCTCCGCCCCCGTCGTCTGGGCGATTCGAGCAGCCATTGTGCGTCTCCTATGTACCTGTCAACCTGCGGTTGCACCGCCGGGTGTACCCGAGCCATCGAAATCCGTGCCGCATCGCCCGTTGCCCGCGCGTGGACAACATGTGAACGCGAAGACATGAGGCGCCCTCATATTAGCCTGCCGATGTTGGAAAGTCGTGTCTTATGTCACAACTGCTCGGGGGTATACCTTGGAGACGAGGCGATTGCTCGCCTGCCCATCGAGGGATCGAGGACACCATGCTCGGACTCGGCATCATCAGCTGGATCATCATCGGCGGTCTCGCCGGATGGATTGCGAGCAAGTTCATGAAGACCGACGCGCAGCAGGGCATCCTGCTCAATATCGTCGTCGGTGTCGTCGGCGGCCTGCTCGGCGGCTTCATCCTGAGCCTCTTCGGCGTCGACGTCGAAGGAGCCGGCTGGATATTCAGCTTCTTCACCTGTCTGGCGGGCGCCTGCGTCCTGCTGTACCTGGTGAAACTGTTCACCGGACGTAAAGCGGCGCACTGACCACGGGTGCAACCTGCGCGGTTCCCGTAAGGTGTGAGCGCTGTTGTCGTCACACGAAAGAGGGAACCCGTGGCCCGCCGCCCCACCCCGCCCGGCACGCCCGAGACCACCGGAGTCGGCCATGTCGTCGACCTGGTGCGGGCCGCCGTACCCCCGCTGCACCCCGCCGGCCTGCCGTTCGTCGCGGTGCCGCTGGCGGTCGCGGTCGTCGGCGGGAAGAACAAGTGGGTGCGCCGGGCCGGGCTGGCCGCGGCGGGCGCCTGCGCGGCGTTCTTCCGGCACCCGCACCGGGTGCCGCCGAACCGTCCCGGCGTCGTGGTCGCGCCCGCCGACGGTGAGGTCGCCCTGGTCGACACCGCGGTGCCGCCCGCCGAGCTCGGCCTGGGCGATCAGCCGCTGCCGCGCGTGAGCATCTTCCTGTCGGTGCTCGACGTGCACGTCCAGCGCGTGCCCGTGTCCGGGACCGTGCGCGAGGTGCTGCACCAGCCGGGGCAGTTCCTCTCCGCCGACCTGCCCGAGGCCTCCGACGCCAACGAGCGCAACAGCATGCTCATCGACACCGCCGACGGCAAGCAGGTCGTCGTGGTGCAGATCGCCGGACTGATCGCGCGCCGCATCGTCTGCGACGCCCGCGTCGGCGATGTGCTCACCATCGGTGACACCTACGGCCTGATCCGCTTCGGCTCCCGCGTCGACACCTATTTCCCGGTCGGCACCGAACTCCTGGTGAACCCCGGCCAGCGCACGATCGGGGCCGAAACCGTCCTGGCTGTGCTGGGATGATCGAACAGGCGCACTCCTCGCGACGTAAGCGCCCCCGTTCGGTGCGTCTGCTGCCCAGCGTCGTCACCATTCTCGCGCTGTGCGCCGGCCTGTCCGCGGTGAAGTTCGGCCTCGACGGCGAGCTGGGCATCGCGCTGGCGATGGTCGGCGCCGCCGCCGTGCTCGACACCCTCGACGGCAGGCTCGCGCGCATGCTCGACGCCACCACCAAGATGGGTGCGGAGCTGGACTCGCTCTCGGACGCGATCTCCTTCGGCGTTGCCCCCGCGCTGGTGCTCTACGTGACGCTGCTCGACGGCTACAGCGCGGGCTGGATCGTGGCCCTGCTGTACGCGGTGAGCCTGGTACTGCGCCTGGCCCGCTTCAACACCCTGCTCGACGACGACTCCCGCCCCAACTGGGCGCGGGAGTACTTCGTCGGCGTCCCCGCCCCGGCGGGTGCGCTGATCGCCCTGGTCCCGATCGCGCTGAAAGTGCAGTTCGGTGACGGCTGGTGGGACGGCTTCACCTTCGTGGCCGCCTGGACCATCTTCGCGGCCCTGCTGTGCGTGAGCACCATCCCCACGCTGGCGATGAAGTCGGTCTCGGTGGCTCCGCAGGCCGCCGCGGGCCTGCTCGTGCTGACCGCACTGGCCGCGGCCCTGCTGGTGACCTACCCGATCGTGCTGCTGCTGATCCTGGTCGCCCTGTACCTGGCGCACATCCCGTTCGCCTGGCGCTCGGCGCGCTGGGTGGCCGCACGCCCGGAGACCTGGCAGCACAAGCCCGCCGAACGACGTGCCCAGCGCCGCGCCCAGCGCAAGATGCCGGGCATCCGCCGCCCGGCTATCCGCGGATCGGCGCGCCTGAGGCTGCGCAGACCGCGGTAGTTCCCGGATCGGTGCTGGTCAGCGGTTCGACTCGTCGGTCACCAGGCGGTAGGCCATGTAGCCCATGAACCAGACAGTGAGGGCAATCGCCGAGTAGAAGAGCACTTCGATCGCGGTAACAAGCATGAGAGGTTGTTCCTTTCCGGGTACCGGGGTTGTCCATACTCTAACGGCCGCCGAAAACCGCTCGATCACCCCCGACGAGCTGCGTTTCCCGGCCGCCGCCGAGTCGTGACCCGGATCACGGCGCCGGACTGTCACGAAACCGGGGGCTGTGCGGTCTGGTTGGTGTCGGCGTTGTCGAGAGGAGCCACATCATGACCGGTCAGCAGCGAATCGTGGTACTGGGCGCGGGGTACGCGGGCCTCGCCGCCGCGCGCGGACTCGCCCGCTCGGTGCGCGGCGCGCGCGTCACGGTGGTGGACGCGCGTGCGGAGTTCGTCGAACGGGTGCGCCTGCACCAGGCCGTCGCTGGACAGCAGGTCGGGCGCTGGGACCTGCGGGAGATGCTGGGGAACAAGGGGATCGAGTTCGTCCAGGCGGAGGTCGTCGAGCTGGACCCGGAGGCGGAGCTGATCCGCCTCGGCACCGGCGCCGAACTCGGCTACGACACCCTGGTCTACGCGCTGGGCAGTGCCGCCGACCGCGTGAGCGTGCCGGGCGTGGCCGAGTACGCGCGAGCGCTGGCGACCCCCGAGGACGCGCGGACCCTGCCCGCCGGACCGGTGGTCGTGGTCGGTGCTGGGGCGACGGGCATCGAGCTGGCCGCGGAACTGGCCGAGACACACCCGGATTCCGCGGTGACGCTGCTCGGCGCGAGCTCGCCCGGCGCGTGGCTGTCGGCCCGCGCCGCGGACCTGATCGCGGGCACGCTGTCGGATCTCGGTGTCACGATCCGCTCCGACGCCGAGGTCGCCGAGGTGCTGCCCGACGGGGTGCGCCTCGTCGAGGGCACCGTCGTCCCCGCCGCCACCGTCGTCTGGACCGCGGGTTTCACCGTCCCCGATCTGGCGCGTCGCGCGGGCCTCGACGTCGACGACTACGGCCGCGTCCGCACCGACGACACCCTGCGCTCGATCTCCCACCCCACCGTCTACGCCGCGGGTGACGCGGCCCTGATGGCCGGTCCCGGCGACCGCCCGCTCCGGATGGCCTGCGCCACCGCCATTCCCACCGGCGGTTACGTCGCCCGTGCCATCGCCCGGCGCGCCCGCGGCGCCGAACCGGAGCCGATGCGCTTCCGCTACTACCTGCAGTGCTTGAGCCTGGGCCGCCGCGCCGCCGTCATCCAGGTGCTCACCGCCGACGACCGCCCGGCGAGAACCGTCCTGCGCGGACGCCTCGGGGCGCGGGTGAAGGAACTCATCGTGCGTGGCGCGGCCTTCTCGGTGGGCGCCCGCTGACCAATCGTCAACCAACGGTTGACGCACAGGAATCGTCAACCTAGAGTTGACGCATGAGCACTCCCAACTTCCGCCTCGACGATCTGATCGACGGCATCAAGAAGGCCCGCCCCGACAATGTCCTCGACCAGCTCAGCGATGCCGTGGTCGCCGCCAACCATCTCGGCGAGGTGGCCGATCATCTGATCGGCCACTTCGTCGACCAGGCCCGCCGCTCCGGCGCCTCCTGGACCGATATCGGCGTGAGCATGGGCGTCAGCAAGCAGGCCGCGCAGAAGCGATTCGTCCCCAAGCAGCCCGGTGACGCCGCCGCCATGGACCCCCAGGCCGGCTTCGCCAAGTTCACCGACCGGGCCCGCCAGGTGGTGGTCGGCTCGCAGGAGTCGGCGCGGGCGGTGTCCAATGCCCGCATCACCCTCGGGCATCTCATCCTCGGGCTGATCGACCAGTCCGAGGGTCTGGCCGCGCGCGAGATCGTGGCGCGCGGGGTCTCGCTCGACGCGGTGCGCGACGCGGCCACCGCGACCCTGCCCGCCCCCGACGCCGAGGTGCCCGCCCTCATCCCGTTCGACGGCGAGACCAAGAAGGTCCTGGAGCTGACCTTTCGCGAGGCATTGCGCCTCGGGCACAACTACATCGGCACCGAGCACATCCTGCTGGCCCTGCTCGAGCAGGAGAACGGCACCGGCGTGCTCAGCGGGCTCGGCCTGGAGAAGGCGCAGGTCGAATCGGATCTGGTGGAGTTGCTGGCCGCTTTTCTGAAACCCGCCGAAGGGGAGTGACATCGGGACCGACCTTGCACTCTCGGTCCCCGAGTGCTAAAAATGCCTTGGCACTCTCGACTGTTGAGTGCCAGGTCGGGACGGTGAGACCGGGTTCCATCGACACCCTCGGTCGTCCGTCGCGGGCACCGCACCTGGCCAGCGTAACTTGGGACGATCCAACCTGTGGTCGTCTCGTGTGTCAGCCATAGACATGTGGAGGATCTCAACGCAATGGCCAAGACAATTGCGTACGACGAAGAGGCCCGTCGGGGTCTCGAGCGGGGTCTGAACGCCCTCGCCGACGCTGTCAAGGTGACGCTGGGCCCGAAGGGTCGCAACGTCGTGCTCGAGAAGAAGTGGGGCGCCCCCACGATCACCAACGATGGTGTGTCCATCGCCAAGGAGATCGACCTCGAGGACCCGTACGAGAAGATCGGCGCCGAGCTGGTCAAGGAAGTCGCCAAGAAGACCGACGACGTCGCGGGCGACGGCACCACCACCGCCACCGTGCTCGCCCAGGCGCTCGTGCGTGAGGGTCTGCGCAACGTCGCGGCCGGTGCGAACCCGCTGGGTCTGAAGCGCGGCATCGAGAAGGCCGTCGAGGCCGTCACCGCCAAGCTGCTCGACACCGCCAAGGAGATCGACACCAAGGAGCAGATCGCTGCTACCGCTGGTATCTCCGCCGGTGACGCCGCCATCGGCCAGCTCATCGCCGAGGCGATGGACAAGGTCGGCAAGGAAGGTGTCATCACCGTCGAGGAGAGCAACACCTTCGGGCTCCAGCTGGAGCTGACCGAGGGTATGCGCTTCGACAAGGGCTACATCTCCGGTTACTTCGTCACCGACCCCGAGCGTCAGGAAGCGGTCCTCGAGGACCCGTACATCCTGCTGGTGTCGTCGAAGATCTCGACCGTCAAGGACCTGCTGCCGCTGCTGGAGAAGGTCATCCAGGCCGGCAAGCCGCTGCTGATCATCGCCGAGGACATCGAGGGCGAAGCCCTCTCGACCCTGGTCGTGAACAAGATCCGTGGCACCTTCAAGTCCGTCGCCGTCAAGGCCCCGGGCTTCGGTGACCGCCGCAAGGCCCAGCTCGCCGACATCGCCATCCTCACCGGTGGCGAGGTCATCAGCGAAGAGGTCGGCCTCTCGCTGGAGACCGCGGGCATCGAGCTGCTCGGCCAGGCGCGCAAGGTCGTCGTCACCAAGGACGAGACCACCATCGTCGAGGGCGCGGGCGACGCGGAGGCCATCAAGGGCCGCGTGGCGCAGATCCGTGCCGAGATCGAGAACTCGGACTCCGACTACGACCGTGAGAAGCTGCAGGAGCGCCTGGCCAAGCTGGCCGGCGGCGTCGCGGTGATCAAGGCCGGTGCCGCCACCGAGGTCGAGCTCAAGGAGCGCAAGCACCGCATCGAAGATGCCGTGCGCAACGCCAAGGCCGCGGTCGAAGAGGGCATCGTCGCCGGTGGTGGCGTGGCCCTGCTGCAGGCCGCCCCGGCGCTGGAGGGCTTCGAGGGCCTGACCGCCGACGAGGCGACCGGTGTCAACATCGTGCGCGTCGCGCTGTCGGCTCCGCTGAAGCAGATCGCCTTCAACGCGGGTCTCGAGCCCGGCGTCGTCGCCGAGCGCGTGTCCAACCTGCCCGAGGGCGAGGGCCTCAACGCCGATTCCGGCGTGTACGAGAACCTGCTGGCCGCCGGCGTCGCCGACCCGGTCAAGGTCACCCGTTCGGCCCTGCAGAACGCGGCCTCCATCGCGGCCCTGTTCCTCACCACCGAGGCCGTCGTCGCCGACAAGCCGGAGAAGGCCGCCCCCGCGGGCGACCCCACCGGCGGCATGGGCGGCATGGACTTCTGATCTCCTGATCAGCTAGTTCTCGCGAGCCACGAAGGCCGATCCACTCCCGAGTGGGTCGGCCTTCGTCGTGGCCGAAGAGATCGACGATACGAATCGAACGCTGTGGATCACACAGGCCGGTACCGCGCATCTGAAGCAGACCGATCGCCGTCGGTAGGTCCGGGGATCAGCCGACCGGGGTGAGGCGGAGGCGTTCGGCCAGTTCGTTGAAGATGTAGAAGTTGGGGATGGTGCTGACGGGGGCCAGGGAGCGCCAGGTGCCCGCGAGTTTGATGCGGATGTGGCCGCTGCGGGCGTCGATGAGCTGGATGTTCTCCCAGCCGAAGGCTTCGCCGTGGAAGGTGAGCGCGTCCAGGGACAGGCCGAGGTCGCCGAAGGTGACGGTCTCGCCGTCGTCGATGGCGGCGACCGCGGCGGGGAGCTGGGTGGCGGTGACCGAGGACTGGATGGCGCGGGCCCATTCGCGGGCGCGCGCGAAGCCTTCCTCGTCGATGGTGGCCTCGGCGCCGGGGCCGGTGAGTGTCAGCAGGTAGGTGACGGCAGTGGTGTCGTGGAAGGGGATCGTCTCCTGGCGGACTTCGATGCTGTCCCAACGGAACCCGGCCACCCGCTGCCCGGACCGGTACACCGTCACTCCGTAGTCGAACAGGTCGATGCGCGCGGCCCGGTTGCGCCGGTTGATCATTCCGCGCCGCATGGCCAGCAGCACCGGCACCGCGGCCATCACCAACAGCGCGATCCCGCCCTGCCAGGCGCCGACCCCCACACAGATGACTCCGATGGTGGCGATGGTGCCCGCGATGATTCCGCAGCCGCGCACGAAGGTGTCGTCGGCGGGGGCGGCGAGGAAGGTGTCACGGTGCGCGCCGAGGTGCTGATACTCGGCCATCAGGTGTATGAGCTGGGTCAACGGCACCCGGTGCCCGGCTTCGGTTATGTCCTCCGGCCTGTTCGGAGTGATCACTGGTCCCTCCAAGAGGCGTTTCATCCGCGGCGAAGCGTATTCCACCCGGCCGATAACCGCCACCGTTGCACGTCCCGGCATCGCGGTCCCGCACGGAATGCACTGCTACGCGGGGCGAACGCCGCTGTAGAGGGGGTATGACAGCGGTCCGGATAGGCTGGTCGGGTGCTGTTTCTGGACGAGGGACCGACAACCGCCGCGCCGATCGTGTGCCTGCACGGCATCCCCGGCTCGGTCGACTGGTTCGCGGCCGTGGCCGAACGGCTGACCCCCGAATACCGGGTGATCCGCGTCGACCTCCACGAACAGGGCGCGCTCTCCGGCGATTTCGCCGCCGAGTCCAGGGTGGCGCCGGTCTTGGAACTGCTCGACGATCTCGCCCTGACCGAGGTGACGATCGTGGGCCACTCCTTCGGCGCCGAACTGGCGCTGGCCGCGGCCGCCCGTTCGCCGCGCGTGGCCAAGGTGGTGGTGGTCGGTCAGGCCCCGGATTACGTGGCCGCGAGCATCCCCGCCGCCGCGCGCTGGGTGGTCCGGCCGTGGTCGGTCCGCCTGGCCCAGCGCTGGACACCGAGCGTGGTGATCCGGCTGGCCAACCGCACCGCCTTCGCTCCGCGTTTCCGCTGGGGTTCGGCGCCCGGCCTGGCCGACGCGGCGGTGCGCGACTTCCGCATCGCGGTCCCCGCTGCCCTGGCCTACGCGGTCGGCGCCCGCGCCGAGGATTTCGCCGCCGATCCGCTCGACGCCCGCGCCGCCGCCCTGACCCAGCCGGTCCTGGCCGTGCACGGCCGCCACGACCAGCTCTACGACAGCACCCAGACCCTGGCCCGCTACGCCGCGGCGGGCGCGCGCACCCACCTGGTGGAGCACGCCGGTCATTCCCCGCAGGTCGAACAACCCGACGAATTCGTCTCTGTCCTGCGCGAATTCGTCTCCGGCTAGAGCCCGTCGACCGCCGACACCACGAACGGCCCCGGCGTTCCCTCCGCACCCAGCGGGCCACCCTTGTCGAACTGCGAGGAGACGATCAGCGCCCGATCGCCCACATGCACCATGGTGGTGGGGATGTTCAGGGCGGGGTCGCGGAATTCGCTCTCGCGGGTGGCCGTGGCGCCGTTGTCGGAAAGGGTCCACCGGCTGATCGTGTGATCGGTGTTGTGGACCACCCACAGGGTGTCGTCCCGCAACTCCAGTCCGTCACCGTGGCGCGCGTCGCCACCGACCAGGCTCACCCGCTGAACCGGGCCACCGGTGAGGTCGACGCGATACAGCTCGCCCGCCGACATCGCCACCACCAGCAGATAGTTCCCCGCCCGGTCGACGACGATGCCGTTGAGTTCGCGCGCCCCCGCGGGCCCGAGATCGGCGGCGACCGCGAATTCGCCACCGCCCGAACGCTGTTGCTCCGGTGACACCCGATAGACCACATTGCGCACACTGTCGGTGAGATAGGCCGACCCGTCACCGCCGAAGTCCAGATCGTTGACGAACCGCGGCTCGTCACCGGGCACGGTGAACCGGGCCAGCAGCGCTCGCGACCCGGTGTCGTACACCGCGACCCCCACCCCGGAATCGATCACCCACAGCCGCCCCTCGGCGTCGACCTTCACCCCGTTCGCGGTCGCGCGCCCGTCCGCGCCCGCGGGCAGGAACACCTCGGCGCGCGTCGCCCCGGCCGCGGCGCGATAGACCGACCCGTCGGCGAACGACCCCACATAGGTATCGCCGGTGCGTGCGTCGAGCCCGATCCCCTCGGGATACACGGCGGTCCCGGGCAGCTCGTAGGCAGTGCTGAGCGTGACGGCGGCAGCGGGTTCGCCGCACCCCGTGACGGCCAGGCAGCAGGCGGCCAAGGCGACAACGGCGGTGGTCCTGATCATGATGAAGCCTCTCAGTGAGGTAAATCCAGACATTCAATGATGAGCAGAAACATAGATTAGAACCTTTATGATCGTCAAGATAGTTATCGAATGACGACCGGATACCATGCACCCATGACGTCCATGCCCGCCGCCGACCGGCTCGGTTCGTACCTCAAGCGCGCCGAACAGGCCCTGATGGCGACCAAGACCGCCGCGCTCAAACCGGCAGGCCTGACCGTCCCGCAGTACAGCGCCCTGCTGAGCCTCGCCGAGCACCCCGGCATCTCCGCCGCCGCGCTGGCCCGGCTGGTCGGCGTCACCCCGCCCACGATGAACACCGTCCTGACCAACCTTCAGGACCGCGGCCTGGTCGAGCGCACGCCGCACGAATGGCACAAGAACATCCTGGAAACCCGGCTCACCGAGGCAGGCCGGGAACTCACAGCCGACGCCGACGTCCGCGCCATCGCGGTCGAGCGCACCCTCGCGCAACGCTTCACCGCCGAGGAGCTGACCGCGCTCACCGCCATGCTCGTCCGCACGGCGGAAGCACTCGACGAGATCCGCGCCGACCTGCCCTGAAACGACGAGAGCCCGCCGGAAGCATCCGGCGGGCTCTCGCGACGAGTGGCCTAGCGTTCGGCGGCGGCCTTCACCCGTGCCAGGGTCTCCTGCATGCCCGAGACCAGGTCGGCCTCGAACTTGTCCTCACCACCGGCGGCGGCGTTGACCAGCGTGCGCACGGGGGCGGGGATGCCCTTGGGGTCGACGGTGCGGGTCTCCACCACGCGGGTGCCGCCCGCGGTCGGCTCGAGCTCGTAGCGCCACACGGTGCGGTTCTCCAGCATCCGGAAGGCCAGGGTCTTGTTCGGCTCGAACGCGACGATGCGCGAGGTGGTCGGCCACACCTTCCAGCCGTCCTTGTTGACGTTCACCGTCAGCGCGCCGACCCGCACTCCGCCCAGCGCGATCATCTTCAAAGTCGTCGGGCTCAGCTCGGGCATCCGCTTGAGATCGGCGAGCACCGCCCACACCTTCTCCGGCGATGCGGCGATGTCGATGCTGGCTTCGAGATTGTTCGGCAACGTTGCCTCCGGGATCGTGTGACGTTCGGTAACGCTCAGCATAGGCGCCCGCGACCGGCCGATCCTCGTACCGTGGGTGGATTATTTGCACCCTGCTCCGAACGCTGTTCAAAAATATTGCGGCCGAATACCTTTCGATGCGACGGTCACGAGTTCCAGCATCGAGCCCCGGCTAGCTGGGCGGCAACCCTCCATCGGCGGCGGGGTGCTCCGGGTGACGACCGGATGGTGAGGCGTCTTGCTCGCCATAAGCGTCCTTCTGGAGGTCTATCCATGTCTGTAGTCCAGCTCGACTCCACCGTGACCACCGCGTACGTGGTGGTCGGTGACCGATTCCTCGGCATCTCCGCCGACGACCGGGTGCACACCGTGTCCGGACTGGTCGCGTTGCTGCGCGGAGGGCGATTGCCCGCGAGTCAGGAACTGGCCGTTCACCTGGGGCAGGGCGTCACCCGGCACGATCTCGACTATCTCGAGCACGTGGCCGCGGTGCACGCGCCGCACCTGCGGGTGCGGGTCGTCGGCGAGATCGCCGAGCCCGCGCGCAGGCACCACGTGCACAAGTACCAGCACTCCAATGTGCTGCTGGCGGGCCTCACCAGGACCGAGGAGAACGTCTTCCAGGCCGATCTGCGCCTGGACGGCGACAACGAACTGCTCCTGGACCACCAGACCGGTGAGCACGTGCAGGGCATCGTGGTGATCGAGGCGGTGCGCCAGCTGTTCCTGGCCGCCTTCGAACTCGAATACGGCGTGCGCCGCCCGCAGGAGCACTTCTACATCGTCTGGAACAACGTGGACCTGCGGTTCACCTCGTTCCTGTTCCCGCTGCCCGCGACCCTGCACGCCCGGCTCACGCCGGTCTCCGTCGACGACCCCGGCAAGCTGCAGTTCCGGATCGAGACCGAGGTGCACCAGTTCGGCAAGCCGGTCGCCAGCTCGCGCATCGAGTTCACCGCCCTGCCCAACGAGCGGATCGCCCAGATCGAGCGCGCCAAGGCCGCCAAGGCAGTCGACGCCTACCTCGAGGTCTCGGCGTGAGTAGCGGAGCCGCCTTTTTCGACGTGGACGAGACCGTGATCACGGTCAAGTCCATGTTCACCTTCCTGCGTTTCTGGCTCGCCGAACTGGGTGACGACGGCACCGAGTACGCCCGCGTCACCGACGACCTCAAACAGCGGGCCGCCGCGGGGGCACCACGCGAGGACATCAACCGCGAGTACTACCGCACCTACCGCGGCGTCGAGTACGCCGCGCTGGTCGCGGCCGGTCAGCGCTGGTTCGACGAATTCGCCGCCGGGGGAGCCGCCTTCTACGCCGAGCCGGTCCGTGCCCTGCGTGACCACGCGGCGGCGGGCGTGCGCACGGTGCTGCTGTCGGGTTCGTTCGCCCCGGCGATCGCGCCGGTCGCCGCGGCGGTCGGGGCTGATCACATCATCGCCACCGAACCCCTGCTCGACGAGCACGGCGTGCTCACCGGCGAGGTGCGCAAGCCGATGATCGGCGCGGCCAAGGGCGAGGCGGTGGTCGAGTACCTGCGTGAACACGCGATCAGCGTGAACGACACCTGGGGCTACGGCGACCACGCCACCGACCTGCCCTTCCTCTGGCTGGTGGCCCGCCCGGCCTACCGCGGCGCCGACCCCGAGCTGGTCGCGGCCGCGCGCTCCGGCACCTGGCGACTGCTGAGCGACCGGCTCGGCGACGCCGAGGGAAACGAATTCTCCGACGATCGAAAAGTGGCCTCCGTATGGTGAAACGTCGCTACGAGCTGACCCCGACCACCCAGGGCCCGCTCTACCCACCCAGCGAAATAGTGGACGCCGCAGGCGATTTCCTCGTCGTCGGCTTCCTCAACGAGGAAGGTCCCGACGGCACGGTGACGCGCCGCTGGGGCAGGGCCGTGGTCGCGGCCGACACCCCGCTACCGCCGTTCGGCGAGAACCTGCCCTACACGGTGGTTCGCGATCTACCCGACGAGCTCTCCGACGACGACCGCGCACTGGTCCTGCACACGCTCCCACTTCCCCTGCCCGCCAACAACTATCCGATGGTCTTCGCGCCCGACCAGCTCCCGGAAGCAGCCTCGGTCACCCGCCCGAGCTACCCCTTCCACGAGGTCCCCATCCCCGACCTCCGTCCCGAGGACGGCCGCAAACTCACCGAGCCGGTCACCCTCGGGCAATGGCTGGAAGCCCGTGGCACCCTGGATGTCTCGATCAGCGACGACGAACACTCGGCCCACTTCGCCTTCGAGTTCACCGGCCTGATCCCCGACTCCCTCTACACGGTCATGTCCCTGCGCTCCGGCGACCTGAACCCCGAATCGCCCACCCGCCCAGGACCTCTCGGCGTGCCCAATGTCTTCATCACCGCCCCCGACGGCACCGCCACGTACCGGGCCACCCTCCCCAACCCCTTCCCCGACCCTTCGACCCCCGGCGCCAACCGCGTCATCAGCGTCGTAGTCCTCTGGCAGAGCTACCAGCAGAACTACGGCGGCGCCATCGGCCACTTCGGCCTCGGCGGCGACATCCACGCCCAACTCAAACTCCCCACCCCCACCTTCGAGGAGTTCACCACCCACCCCTGACCCGATCCCGGGTGGCGGCGAAAACGTTTGCCGCCACCCGGGCCTTCTTGTGATGATCGGGGCATGGATACGGGGGTGCTGGAGCCCGGCGAGGCGTTGGTTCAGTTGCACGCGACATTGGACGCCCGGCCTCGGCCGGAGAATGTGGCCGTGCTCGTCTGGTACGTGCTGAAGCACGAGCTGGGGGAGGACGAGCGCCGCCGCTTGGGCAAGGTGGCGCGAGCCGCCGGCCGATGGAACGGGTTGACCTCTCTGTCCGATGATTTCGCGTCGCCGGTGGGTGGCGCACGCCAGGTGGCGGCCACCAGCCGCCTGTTCGATGTCACCGCCGAGGTGGATGCCGACGAGCCCGCGTCGCTGCTGTCGTTCGCGCAGGCGGTCGGCGCCGCGATCGGTTTCGATCCGCGACGGCCGGACTTCCAGGCCGACCGGCTCAACCGCCACGACCGGGCCGCCGCCGGGATGGACATCTCCAAGCGCCAGTACAACCGCCGTTTCCGCGCGCTGCGCCGGGTGACGGGCAAGGCGCACACCCTGGACATGGAGCAACGCAAACGGCACCTGACGCTGCTGGCCAAGACGGGTTTCGCCACCGAACTCACCCTCGACCGCTTCCGCGCCGATCCCGGCGCCGCGTGCTTCATCGCCTACTTCACCGCCAAGCGCAAGCTGCGCCGCCAGTTCACGCTGGCGGGCCGCGACAACCCTTTCGACGAGATCGCCGAGCTGCTGTTCGCGCGCTGTCGCCGGTCCGCCGACACCGACTGGTGGATGATCGCCCAGGCCTATCCCACCCCGGAGGTGCTCGCCCGCCTCACCGAGGAGCAGCGCGGCGAGCTGCTCGGCCGCTGGTTCCGCACGATGCGGTCGACCGCTTCCGCGCTGGAGAGCCTCTGGGCGGCAAGCGAATTCGATCGCGAGCGGATGATCGTCCGGCGCGGCAACGATTCCTCGACGTGGAATCTGCTCTGCGGCGCCTACAACGCGGCGCGGGCGGCGTGGTTGTCGTGCCTGGCCGCCACCGACGCGACCGGTCTGCTCGACGTGACCTGCCCCGGCAAGGCCATGATGCTGATGGCAGGCGACCTGGCCGCCTGGCACCTGGCCACCGGTTCCGGGCCGCACCCCGACACCCAGGTGTGGGCGGCACTGCCGCTGCCCTGGGAGGTGCTCGACGGCCGGGCGACCTGCACGGCGGCCCAGGTCGTCGAGTTCTGCGAGATCGCGGGCATCGACCCGCACCGCACGGGCTGGACCGGCCCCAAACCCCCCGGCCCGGTCGGCACCTTCCGCCCCACCCCGGAGCTCGTCCACGGCGTCGCCGTAGCCGACCCCGTCTGGGCGGGCATGCTGCGCGGCGCCGGCGCCTTCAGTGGAAAATCCATCAAAGCCACACACGCCCAAGAGCTTTCCGCCGGCATCCCCACCTCCGTCCTCCCGGAATCGGCTGGACACCCCCACCCCGACTGAGGCACGATCACCTTGCCCGCTGTAGCTCAGTGGTAGAGCATCCGGCTCTTCACCGGATGGACGCCGGTTCGAGCCCGGTCGGCGGCACGGCGGATGCCTCGTCGTAGCTCAGTGGTAGAGCACCCGGCCAGCACCGGGCAGCCGCCGGTTCGAGCCCGGCCGACGAGCCATCCGCCCCCACCCAGTATGAGGTAGAGGGCCGGGGTCACCGACGGTAGGTGGACTTGTCGCCGAGGAACTCGTCGAAGTCACCCGCGTCGGCCATTTCCCCCAACCTCGACAGAGCGCGCAGACGCTCCAGACGGGCGCCCACCTCGCGCAGGGCGGCGTTCACGGTGTCCTTCTTGGTCGTCACCGACCCACCGAGAACCTGACCGCCCGGTCGCCGCCGATCACGACCTGAACAGGTCGGTGTGCAGGGCTGTGTGGAGGGGCCGGAGGGCGGCGACCGCGTGGTTGCCCCAGTGGCCGAGGTAGGACAGGCGCCAGTCGAAGACGACGTCCTGCCAGCGGGATCCGGAGTCGAGGGCGTCGAGGCCGGTGCGGAGATCGCGCCAGATGTCGGCGAGGTCGTCGGCTACCGAACCCGCGGTGAGCTGGGCGCCCGGGTCTGCGAGATCGCGGTTGGTCCAGTAGATGTCGAGGGGGCCGAGGGCGGTTGTGCAGCGGGTGTAGCACTCGTACCAGGCGTCGTGATCGATGGTCGTCGGGAGGGTGGCCGCGGTCGGCTCCACGCGGGGGAGGTGGGCGGCCGCGGCGAGCACGGTGGCGAGCAGGGGGACCAGGGTTCGGGGGAGTTCGATGCCTGCCGGAGTGCCGTCGATCGCCTCGATGGCCGCGCAGAATTCGCGGGCAGAGGTCACGAAGGTGACGACTTCGGGCGGCTTGCTCATCCGGTAAGGATGGTGGGCGCGCAGGTGATGGGCAACCCGAATCCCGGTCCGTCACGTGGGGTGGCGGGCCGGGATCGGGGTGGGTCAGGTCTTCGTCGACGCGAAAGCCAGTGTGGCTCCGGCGAAGCCGAGGGCTGAGATCGCCAGGGCCACGGCGGGGAAGCCGTTGTCCGCTACCAGGTTGGCCAGTTGGGGGCCTGCGCTGGCGCCGAGGAAGAGGGCGAAGGTGTAGAGGGCGGTGGCGGCGCCTCTGGCTTCGCCCGCCTGGGCGGCGATGGCCTGGACGGCGGCGGGGGCCGCGACCGCCACCGCTGCCACGAAGACGAAAAGCCAAGTGGCTAACCAGATTCCGCCGAGCGGGACGGCGGTGATCGCGGCGGCGGCGCCCGCGGCCGACAAAGCCGTGATCAGGCGCAGTTCCGGGTTGATCGCGGCCAGGCGGGTGGCCAGCAGGGGGACGGCGATCATGGCGGGAATGGCGCTGGCCCGCAGAACCAGCAGCGCGGTGCTACCGGTGCCGACGCCCTCGGGTGGCGCGAGTTGCACGCCGGTGTAGATCCCGACGAAGGAGCCGAGTACGGCAAGGCAGCTGAGGTAGAGCAGGGCCAAGCGTGGGGCGCGCAGCAGCCCGGCGAACGCGGTGAAGACCGAGCCCACCGAGGCCGCCGAGTCGCCACGGCGACCCGGTTCGAGCGCCCCGCGCAGCAGCAGCGCCGAGATCGCGAAGCCCACCGCGCTCGCCACGAACACCGCCCGCCAGCCGAAGGTGTCGTCGACGAGCTGGGCGAGCACCTGCGCGATCACGCCCGCCGCGAGGAACGAGCTGGTCAGGCAGGTGAGCGCGAAGATCCGCCGGTGCGGCGCGATGCGTTCGGCGAGATAGGCGAACGCCGCGGGCGCGAAGAACGACGCCGTCAGCCCCTGCGCCACCCGCGCCGCCAAGCCGGTGCCCAGGCTCGGCGCCGCGATCACCACAAGGGTGGACAAGGCCGTCGCCGCCAGACCCCCGACGATCACCGGGCGCCGCCCCCACCGATCCGAGAGCGGGCCGGTGACCAGGAACCCGGCGCCGTAGGCGAGCCCGAAGGCAGTGGTTGTCCATGTCGCCGCGGCGCGCGAGGTGCCCCACACCTGGGCCAGGTCGCCGAGCACCGGCAGTACCACGTAGAGCTGGCCGACGACGAGAATCCCTACGGCACAGATCGTCGCGACTGTTCTCCCTGTCGGTGCCCACCCCCGCACCGTCGTCTCAGTAGCCGGCGGCGAGCTCACGCGCCCGCTCCTGGGCGGCGGCGAAGCCGGCCTGCGGATCCTCGGTGAGCACGGTCGGCGCGAACCGGATCTCGGCCACGTCCTTCACGCCGACGAAGCGCAGCCAGTCCTGCACGAACGGGGTGGCGAAGTCGTTGCCGAACTGGATCGGCACCCCCGGCTGGTGCACGCCGCTGGTGTAGACGGTGACCGCGCGCTTGCCCTCGAGCAGCCCGCTGTAGCCGACCTCGGGATCGAAACCGAACGACCAGCCCGGCTGGGTGACGATGTCGACGTACTGCTTGAGGATGTAGGGCACGCCGTGGTTCCAGATCGGGATGTTGAGCACGTAGAGGTCGGCGGCGGCGAAGCGGTCGAACACGGTGCGCGCCTGTTCCCAGGCGGCCACCAGTTCGGGGGTCTGCTCCGAGCCGGTGAACACCGCCAGTTTGGCGGCCGCGGCGTCGGTGCCGAACTCGGGCAGTCCGGCGGTGAACAGATCGAGGGTGTCGACCTGCACGGTGGGGTCCTGCGCACGCAGGGTGTCGATGAAAGTCTGTGCGATAGCTCGTGATTGGCTGAATTCGCCACGGGCGGAAGCGTTGATGTGCAGCACGGTGGTCATAGCAATAGGGGTACCGAGCCGCGAGATCGACGACAATGATTTGTCGCACGGTGCGCTGATTCCACGCTCGCCCAGCCGCCCGCACGGCCGCGCATTTGTCTCGAGCTGATCGCAAGCCGGGGCCGCGCGCATCGCCGCAGTTCGCCCCGTATCCGGCTGTCCCGGAACCGAATCGAGTACCCATGCGAGGCCCCGGCCACGCCCTCGAGTGCTGCTACATTTCGCTCCACGGTCACGAGTATCAGCACTGTCGAGCCCCGGCTCGCTGATCGGCAACCCTCGCTTGGCGGTGGGGTGCCCCGGGTGACGACCAGGCGATATCGAGCAGATATCGCAAGCGCTGAATCTTCGCACTCGTCGTGTGCCGATTCATGTCTCGAAGGAACGATCAATGAGCAAGTTCTCGGTCGGTTCGCGCCGCCGTGTCAAGATCATCGCCAGTGCGCTCGCCGCCGTCACGGTGGCCGCCGCGGTGGTCGGTTGCAGCGACTCCGGCAGCGACGCGGCGGACGGCGGAACGGTCTATTTCGGTGTCTCCGGGCCCCGCACCGGCCCCTCGGCCGAGTACGGCAGGCTGTGGCAGCAGGGCTTCGACCTGGCACTGGAGGAGATCAACGCCGCGGGTGGCATCGACGGGCGCAAGGTGGAGCTGAAGTGGGAGGACTCCCAGTCCGACCCCAAGCAGACCGTGCCGATCGCCACCAAGTTCGTCGACGACAAGTCCGTCATCGCCGAGCTGGGCGATTTCTCCTCGCCCGCCTCGATCGCCGCCTCGCCGATCTACAACCGCGGCAAACTCGTCCAGTACGGCTTCACCAATTCCGCGGTCGATTTCACCAAGGGCGGCGACTATTCGTGGAGCCCGTCGATCACCCTGGACGTGTTCCAGGAACGCAATGCCGAGTGGGTGTCGAAGAAGGCCAAGAAGGTCTCGGTGGTCTATCTCGAAACCGACTGGGGTAAGCAGGCTTTCCAGTTCTTCGAGCGTTTCGCCGAGCAGAAGGGCGTGGAGATCGTCTATTCCTCGCCGATCCTGCCCGATTCCACCGATGTGAAGCCGATCCTGATCAAGGGCCGTGAGGCGAACCCCGAGGCGTTCGTGCACCTCGGCTACGGCCCCGACGGCGCGCTGGTGGTCAAGCAGCTGCGTGACGTGGGCTTCACCGGCCAGTTCTTCGGCGGCCAGAACACCCCGCAGTTCATCCAGCTCGCCGGTGCGGCGGCCGAGGGCGACATCGTCAACGGCATCTTCAGCCCCGTCGATCCCGACCCGAAGACCCAGGAATTCGTCACCAAGTTCCGGGCGAAGTTCAACACCGACCCGGGCGATTTCAACGTCTACGCCTATGACGCGCTGCACGTGCTCGTGCAGGCGGCCAAGAAGGGCGGCGCCACCCGCGAGGGCATTCTCGAGGGCCTGAAGACCGAAACCCAGTTCACCGGAATCGGTCTCGGGACGTTCGCCTTCGACCAGGAGTCGCGGCGCCCGAAGGGTGTGGCCCCGCGCGAGCTGGTGCTGAAGGAAGGCAAGTTCGTGCCGACCGGCAACCGCTGATGTTCGACACCCTGATCGCCGGTGTGGTCCACGGCAACGCGTACGCGCTGCTCGCCGTGGGCATCACCCTCATCTTCGGCGTCACCAACGTCATCAATTTCGCGCACGGCGCGGTGTTCGCGCTCGGCTCCATCCTGGGCTGGTGGTTCATCGCCGAGCTCGGCCTGCCGCTGTGGCCCGCGATCGTGCTGGTGGTGGCGATCACCGCGCTGGTCGGTGTGGCCATCGACGTGCTCGCGGTGCATCCGCTGCGCAAGGCACCGGCCATCGCGGCACTGCTGGCGACGGTGGCGGCCGGGTTGATCATCGAGAACCTCACCCAGATCGTCTTCGGGCCCGAGACCCGCCCGTTCCCACAGATCC
Source organism: Nocardia sp. NPDC004415 (assembly GCF_053602435.1). Classification (NCBI taxonomy): domain Bacteria; kingdom Bacillati; phylum Actinomycetota; class Actinomycetes; order Mycobacteriales; family Nocardiaceae; genus Nocardia; species Nocardia sp. NPDC004415. Next base: position 56,162 of record NZ_JBSGDP010000018.1, on the reverse strand, counting down.
TGCCCACCAACAACTTCCAGCTCGGCGGCGTCCGCTTCGGCACCTCCGATCTGGTCATGTTCGCCATCACCGTGGTGGTGATGGGCGCGCTGGCCGGGTTCCTGCGGTTCAGCCGCTACGGCCTGGCCATCCGCGCCACCGCCCAGGACCCGGACGCCGCCGCGCAGATGGGCATCGGCGTCTCCCGGATCAAGGTGCTGGCCTTCGCCATCGCCTCCGGGCTCGGCGGGCTCGCGGGAATCTTCGTCGGCCTGTACAACTCGAACATCTCGCCCACCAGCGGCACGCTGGCCGGGCTCACCGGTTTCGTCGCCGCCACCATCGGCGGGCTCGGGTCCATTCCGGGCGCGGTGATCGGCGGGTTCGCCCTCGGCATCGTGGAGGCCTTCGGCATCTACACCTTCGGCGACGGCTACCGCGACCTGATCACCTTCGGCGTGCTGGTGGCCTTCCTGGTGCTGCGGCCCGGCGGGCTGCTGGCCAAGGTGCCCGCGATCAGCGCCGAACCGCTGACCGGCACCTTCCTCGGGATCGGCAGGCCGATCCGGGTGCGGTGGTGGCACGCGGTGCTGGTCTTCGCGGCCGCGGCGATCGTCGTTCCGCTGGTGGCCGACAACTACGCCATCGTGGTCGGCACACAGATCCTGGCCTACGCGATCGTGGCGGTCTCGATGACGCTGATCGCGGGCTCGGCCGGACAGCTGGTCATCGGCCAGGCCGGGCCCATCGCCATCGGCGCCTACACCTCGGCCGTTCTCACGGTGAACCACGACTGGCCGTTCCTGGCGGCCGCGCTCGCCGGTGGCGTGCTGGCGGCGGTGCTGTCCTCCATCCTGGCCGCGCCGCTGTGGAACCTCAACGGGCACTACGTGGCCATCGCCACGCTGGGCATCGGCATCGTGATCGTGGCGGTGATCCGCAACTGGGAATCGCTGACCCGCGGCTCCTACGGCATCTTCGGCATTCCGGTGCCGAGCATCCTGGGTCACGAGTTCACCGAGAACACCGAGGTGTACCTGCTCGACCTGGTGTTCCTGGCGATCACCCTGGCGGTGGTGGTCGGAATCCAGCGCTCGCGGCTCGGTGTCGCGTTGCGCGCGGTCGGTGCCGACGAGGTCGCCGCGCGGTCCTCTGGCATCCCGGTGCGCGACTACAAGGCGCTGGCCTTCGCGATCAGCGCCCTGTTCTCCGGGATCGCCGGCGCGCTGCTGGCGCACCAGTACAGCTACATCGACCCGACGGTGTTCAACCTGCCCATGTCCCTGCTGATCATCACCATTCTCGTGCTCGGCGGCACCGGCTCGCCCTACGGCGCGGTGCTGGGCGCGGTGGTGCTGATCGGCGTTCCCGAGGCCCTGCGGCTGGCCCCGGAGGCGCGCATCCTGCTCTACGGCGTGGTGCTGCTGCTGATCATCCGGTTCCGTCCGCAAGGTGTGCTGGTGAGGAGTGACCGTGTCCGAATCGCCGCGTGAGCCCGCGCTCGCGGTCCGTGAACTGCGCAAGTCCTTCGGCGGGGTGAAGGCCGTCGACGGCGTCGAATTGATCGTGGCGCCAGGGGAATTCGTCTCGATCATCGGTCCGAACGGTTCCGGCAAGACCACCACCGTCAACCTCGTCTCCGGGGTCCTGCGTCCCGACGCGGGCCGGGTCGAGGTCGACGGGGAGCGGCTGCGGCCCGGCTCGCAGGAGGCCGCGGCCGCCGCCGGGATCGCCCGCACCTTCCAGAACGGCCGGGTGTTCGGCAGCCTGACGGTGCGCGAGAACGTCGAGATCGGCCTGCACACCACCGTCACCGCGGCCCGACCGCTGCGCTTCCTGGCGCGGTTCCCGGTACTGCGCTGGTTTCCGCTGCTGGCCGAGACCGTGCTGGCCCTGGTGCCGACACCCGCGGTGCGCGCCGAACGGCGTGCCACCGAGGCGCTGGTCGACGCCCAGCTGGCCCGGTTCCCGGAACGGCTGGTGCCGCGCGCGGACAACCACGCCTACACGCTGTCCTACGCCAATCGCCGCCGCACCGAGATCGCCAGGGCCCTGGCCCTGCGACCCCGCGTGCTGCTGCTCGACGAACCGGCGGCGGGCATGAACCAGACCGAGACCGCCGAGGTCGGCAGGCAACTCGCCGAGCTGAAAGCGGCCGGGCAGACCATCGTGCTGGTGGAGCACAAACTGGATCTGGTGAACGCGCTCTCGGACCGGGTGATCGTGCTCGACGAGGGCCGCGTCATCGCCGAGGGCACGCCCGAGCAGATCCAGAACGACGAGCGGGTCATCGAGGCGTACCTGGGGCGGCGCCGCCTGCGGGCCGCCGGTGAGCCGCGGCGGACAACGGCAGAGAAGGTGATCGTCGGTGCCGAGTGACGAGAACACAACGCCCATCCTGGAATTCGACGAGGTCACCGTGCACTACGGTCCCTCGCGCGCACTGGACAAGGTGTCGCTGACGGTGCGCCCCGGCGAGATCGTCTCGCTGCTGGGCGGAAACGCGTCCGGCAAATCCACGACGATGAAGACCGCCCTCGGGCTGCTGCGCCCGTCCTCGGGCACGGTACGCGTCGACGGTGTCGACGTGAGCACCAGCTCGCCCGCCGCCCGGATCGAGGCCGGTCTGGCCTCGGTGCCGGAGGCGCGCCGGGTCTTCCCGGCAATGACCGTGGAGGAGAACCTCTACGTCGGCGGCTATATCCGCAAGGAACGGCGCCGGGCGCTCGCCGCCAGGGCCGCGGAACTCTACGAGCACTTCCCGCGCCTGCGCGAACGCCGCACTCAGCACGCGGGCACGCTCTCCGGCGGCGAACAGCAGATGCTGGCCTTCGCCAGGGCGTTGATGAGCAAGCCGCGGCTGATCTGCATGGACGAGCCGACCATGGGCCTGTCGCCGCTGTTCGTCGACCGGGTGCTCGACGAGATCGCCCGGCTCAACACCGAACTGGGCCTGGCGATCCTGATCGTCGAGCAGCAGGCCGAGCTGGCGCTGTCGATCGCGCACACCGGAAACGTGTTGCGCGGCGGGGAGATCGTGCTGCACGGCACCGCCGCCGAGCTGCTCGACGATCCGGCCGTGCGCGACGCCTACCTGGGCAAGGCGGCGGCATGACGAAGCGGCTCGGCCTGTTCACCCGGTTGGTCCGTCACGCCGAGGACCAGGGCGCGGCCCAGGTCTACGCCGACGCGCTGGCCCAGATCGCACTGGCCGAGCGCCTCGGCTACGACAGCGCCTGGGTCGCCCAGCACCACGTCGACCCGGACGAGGGCGGCGTGCCCTCACCGCTGGTGTTCCTCGCGCACGCGGCCGCCCGGTTCGGCGAGATCCGGCTCGGCACCGCGATCGTCACCCTCGGGCTGGAGGACCCGGTCCGGGTCGCCGAGGACGCGGCGGTGCTGGACACCCTGTCCGGCGGCAGGCTCGAATTGGGTTTCGGCAGCGGCGGTTCCGCGAGGTCCTTTGAATTGTTCGGGGTCGCTCCCGAAGAGAAGCAGAAGGTCTACGCCGAGAAGCTGGCCGCGATCACGGCCGCCCTCGACGGCGCGGAACTGGTGCCCGGCCGCGTCCTGCACCCGCCCGCGGCGTCGCTGCGTGAGCGGGTCTGGCACGCCAGTTTCTCCGCGACGGGGGCGCGGCGCGCCGGGGAGGCGGGCGCGGGCCTGCTGCTCTCCCGAGCCCAGGCGCGCGACCCGGCGGCGCCGAACGCCTCGCTCGACGACATCCAGGCACCGCTGATCGAGGCGTACCGCGCCGCGCTGCCCGCCGGCGTGACGCCCCGAATCGCCGCCTCCCGCAGTGTTTTCGTCGCCGACGCCCACGCCGACGCCCACCGCCGGGCCCGCCGCGGCGCCCAGCGATTCCTGGATCACCTACGCGCGGCGGGCAATACGCAACTCGCGTCCACCGTCGATGAGGTCCTGCGCGATTCCTATGTCGGCACACCCGACGAGGTAGCCGAGCGGCTCGCCGCCGACCGCGCCGTCACCGCGGCCACCGATCTCATCGTCCAGATCCATCCCATCGATCCGGACCAGCCCGCGGTCCTGCGCTCGATCGAACTACTCGCCACCGAAGTCGTGCCGCGACTGAACCGGCACTGGAACGAAAGGGGCACGGCGTGAGCGCCGATGTCATCGACACGGTGCTCGGCACCGAGACCGCGACCCGCGTCGCCGCCCTGCGCGCGAGCAGGCCCGCCGTGGTCGAACACACCCAGGGCGTGCACGACGCGCTCTTCGACGGACCGGCGGGCCTCGCCTTCGGTCCCGAACGGCTGGCCACGATCGCCGCGCACGTCGCGGCACTGGCCGAGTCGAAGGAACTCGCCACTCACTACCGCGAGCGCGTGGAAAGCGCTGTCACCGAGCCGGATTCGCGGCTGGAGGCCGCGCTGGCACACGCCGAGCGACTCACCACCGCCCCCGCGACCAGCACCCACGCGCACATCACCGAACTGCTGGCGGCCGGTCTCACCGAGACCGACATCGTCACCGTCTCCCAGCTCGTCGGATTCGTGAACTACCAGGTCCGCCTGCTGGCCGGCCTCGCCCTGATCGGAGCACAGCGATGACCGAGGTCCGCGACGTCGAGAGTGCCGCGCGCCCAACCGGTTTCACCCAGGACCAGCTGGACTGGGTGCCCTGGGTCGAACCCATCGCCCTGGCCGACGCCGACGAGACCCAGCGCCCCCTGCTCGCCGGACAGCGCGGCGAGAGCCCGTATTTCCGGCTGCTGGCCCGAAATGCCGAGGTCCTGACCCACCGCAGCGCCAACGACAAGGACATCTTCTACAGCCGCGAAGGGCTCGGCCGCGCCGAACGTGAACTCGCCGCCACGGTGACTTCGCGATTCAACGGCTGCGAGTACTGCGCGTCGGTACACTCACGTTTCACATCCCAGTTGTCCCGCCGCGGCGAAGACGTGCAGCGACTGCTGGACGAAGGTGTGACCGTGCGGATCGACGAGCGCTGGGACGCGATCATCGATTTCGCCGTCGCGCTGGCCGCGCAACCACCCCGGCCCGCGCACGCGGAACTGCACCGGTTGCGTGCACTCGGTGTCGACGACACCGAGATTCACGATCTGGTGCTCTCCATCGCCTCGTTCTCGTGGGCGAATCGGCTCATGCTGAGTCTCGGCGAGCCGGAAGTTCCCGGGGCTTGTGGCGCCTGACAAAAAAATTCTAGAAAATTCCTTTAAAACACTCCCTGTTCAGATTCACGTGGGTATCGTCCGAGACGGCAAATGGCCAGTGACGACGTAGTCACAAAGCATCAACTTGGAGTGGCACATGCTTTACAACATCACCGACAACAGCAGCGGCAGCAGCGGCGACGGCAGCATCCTGAGCCTGCTGCTGGGCCTGCTCACCAGCTCGATCAGCACCGGTTCGGTGCAGGGATCCGGCAACTGAGAAGACAGCAGCCAACTTCCGGCTAACGCGCGGTAAGCCGGGAGGGCTACCGAAGGGCCCGATCCATGACGAGGGGATCGGGCCCTTCGGTATTGTCAGCGACAATGTCACAGGATGCGAATACGGGACGAATGTATGCCGGGCAACCCGTAGAGGACCGGCAACGCCAGCGGCGTGCGCGTTTTCTGGAGTCAGGCCTGACGGTCTTCGCGCGCGACGGGTACGCCAACAGCTCGGTCGGGGCCATCTGCAAGGACGCGGGACTGTCGTCCCGGCAGTTCTACGAGGAGTTCACCGGCCGCGAATCGCTGCTGCTGGAGCTGTACGAGCAGATCGACAGGCAATCGCGCGACGCGGTCGCCGCCGCGCTAGAGGCCAAGACCGACGGCACCGTGCTCGAGCAGATCGACGCCGCCGTGCGCGCCTATGTGGAGGCCATCGGCGAGGACCCGCGCAAGGCGCGCGTGGCACTGGTCGAGGTGGTCGGCGCCGGGCCCAAGGTCGAGAAGTTCCGGCTCGAGCTGCGCCGGGTGTGGGGCTCGCTGCTGGCCAGCGCCGCCGAGGACGCGGCCATGCAGGGCGAGATCCCGGCCGGCGACTACGAACTGCGCGTGCTGGCCATCATCGGCGCGGTGAACTACGTGGTCGACGGGTGGAGCGGCTCGGACCCGCGGCCCCCGCTCGACGAGGTGATCAAGGTACTGAGCCGGGTGATCCTCGGCGCGGTAGGGGCGTGATGGCCCGGGTCGAGATCGTCCCGATCCAGGTACCCGACGGCAGCACCCTGCCGGTCCGCCTGCTGCCCGCGCGCGGGCCGCACCGGCATCCGATCACCCCCGACACACCGCGCCCGGTGGTCGTCATCGTGCCGGGCCTGGCCGTGCCCGGCGAGTTCTACGAGTACTTCGGCGGGCAGCTGGCCGCCCGCGGCTTCGATGTCGCCATCGGCGAACTGCGCGGCAACGGCGACTCGCCCCGGCCCGGCACCGACAGCACCTACGGCTACCACGAACTGGTCTCGGTCGACTTCCCCGCCATGCTCCAGGCCGTACGCGACCGCTTCCCCGGCAGCACCCCGTACCTGCTCGGCCACAGCATGGGCGGTCAGCTGGCCGCGCTGTACGCGGCCAGGGTGCGCGGCAGGCTCGGCGGCCTGATCCTGCTCGCCTCGGGCACGCCGTACTTCCGCGGCTATCGCGGCGTGCTCGCCCCGGGCGTCCTGGTCGGCACCGCGGCGGTGGCCGTCGCCGCCAATCTGACCGGATTCTGGCCCGGCGACCTGCTGGGCAGACGGGCCTACGGCAGGCAGTCGAAGGTGCTCATGTCGGACTGGGCGCGGCTGGCGCGCACCGGCCGGTTCGTGCCGGTCGGCGCCGACATCGACTACGAGGAACGGATGACGCGGCTGAAGTTCCCGGTCCTGTCGATCACCGTGACCGGCGACGAACTGGCACCGCAGAGCTCCGCCGACCACCTGCTGAGCAAACTTCCCGCGGCCCAGGTCACCCGGTGGCTCCAGCCGGAGGCCCTGGGGCACAACGGCTGGATCACCGATCCGGTCTCCACCGTCGACGCGGTGGAGAAGTGGCTGCGCGACCGCTGACGGCTACGCCGAGCGCCGCCCCTCCATCAGCATCTGCGTGAAGAACTCGTAGACCAGCGCGGACAGATAGGCCGTCTGCTTGTTGTCGGCCGCGCCGCCGTGCCCGCCCTCGATGTTCTCGTAGTACCAGACGGTGCGGTCCTGGGATTCCAGCAGCGCGGCCATCTTTCGCGCGTGGCCGGGGTGCACCCGGTCGTCGCGGGTGGAGGTGGCCAGCAGGATCGGCGGGTACTGCCGGTCGGGATCGGTGTTCTGATACGGCGAGTACTCGCTGATGTAGGCCCATTCCTCGGGCTTGTCCGGGTCGCCGTACTCGGCCACCCAGGACGCGCCCGCCAGCAGCAGGTGGTAGCGGCGCATGTCCAGCAGCGGCACCTGGCAGACGATGGCGCCGAACAGTTCCGGATACCGGGTGAGCATCACGCCCATCAGCAGCCCGCCATTGCTGCCGCCCTTGGCGCCCAGCCGGTCCGGAGTGGTGATCCCACGCTCGACCAGATCCCGCGCGACCGCCGCGAAATCCTCGAAGGCGCGGTGCCGGTGCTCTTTCAGTGCGGCCGTGTGCCATTCGGGGCCGTACTCCCCGCCGCCGCGGATATTGGCCAGCACGAAAGTGCCGCCCTTCTCCAGCCACGCCATACCCGGTGCGCCCAGATACACCGGGGTGCGGGAGATCTCGAACCCGCCGTAGCCGTCCATCACCGTCGGTCCGGGGGTGCCCCTGCGGTCACGGTGACGAATCACGAAGTAGGGCACGGCCGTTCCGTCGTCGGAGGTGGCGAAGAACTGTTCGGTCTCGATGCCGGTGGCGTCGAAGTAGGCGGGCGCCTGCTTGAGTACGGTGGCCGCCTCGCCCACCGCGCTGCTGAGCAGCGTGGTCGGCGTGGTGAAACCGGTGGTGGTGAGCATGAATTCGTCACCACCCTCGAGCGGGTCGAGGTTGGTCACCGAGGTGCTCGACATGGTGGGGGAGTCGGCGAGCTCGGAGCGCGTCCAGCCGTCCGGGCCGGGGGTGAGCACCTGGAAGCCGGTCTGCACATCGCGCAGGGTGGTGAGGATCAGGTGGTTCTCGGTCCAGCCCCAGGATTCCAGCGCGGTGTGCGCGTCGGGGGTGAACAGGGCCTCGAATTCCCTTCCACCGGCGAGGAATTCGTTGATGTCGGTGACCAGCAGGCTGCCCGGGGCGAAGGTGGTGTCGCCGGGGGTCCACTCCGTCTTCAGGCGGACCAGCAGCCAGTCGCGGTACCAGTCGACATCGGCGTCGGTGGGAGTCTCGAGCAGGCGCCACTCGCCGTCGGCGAGCAGTGACACCTCGGTGTTGAAGAAGTCCGTCGACCGGTGCAGGTAGTGCCGTTCGTAGCCGGGGTGGCGGTCGTACCCGGCGCCGATCGAGACATCACCCGGCTTGCCCTCGAACACGGTCTCGGCCGCGGACAACTCGGTGCCGCGCCGCCAGCGCTTGGCGATCCGCGGGTAGCCGGAATCGGTGAGCGAGCCCGGCCCGAAGTCGGTGCCGACATAGAGGGTGTCGGCGTCGATCCAGCCCAGGCGCGACTTGGCCTCCGGCAGGAAGAACCCACCGTCCTCGGGCGCGATGAATTCCCGGGTGGTCAGGTCGAATTCGCGCTCGACGGTCGCGTCAGCCCCGCCCCGGGACAGGTGGACGATGGCGCGTTCCTGCGAGGGCCGCAGCACGGCAGCCCCGCCCCACACCCAGTTCTCGCCGTCGGCCTCGGCCAGCGCGTCCACATCGATGAGCACATCCCATTCGGGCTCGTCGGTGGCGTAGGACTCGAAAGTGGTGCGCCGCCACAGCCCGCGCGGGTGTTCGGCGTCGCGCCAGAAGTTGTAGAGCCACGACCCACGCCGGCCGGGATGGGCGATCTTGGTGTCGTCGTCGAGCATGGCCAGGATGCGCGCCTCGGATTCGGCGAAACGTTCGGTCGCGGCGAAACGCTGCCCGACCACCTCGTTGCGGGCGCGCGCCCAGTCCAGCGCGGCCTCGTCGGTCACTTCTTCGAGCCAGAGAAAGGGATCGGTCATATTCCGCTCAACGCCGCTCATGGGCACATTGTTGCAGTGTCATGGGCGGCTGGCGCCGTGGGTTCTCGGCCGGTTCCCTCGATCGACGGGTTGCGGAACAGTTGAAGAGTGAGATATTCCCCACCGAAAGGGGAGTTCACAAGGTTTTCGGTGTAGTTGCCGGAACGTTGCGTGTTCACCGGCATCGGCCGCGGCCGGTGTGTTCTCCTGGTCGGGTGACCTCGCTACAGACAGCGGTACGCGCCGGGTCCCCGACCCTCAACCTCGTCCTGGCCACATGGGTGTCGGCCATCAACTTCTGGGCGTGGAATCTCATCGGCCCGCTCTCGCCGAACTACGCCGAGGACATGCACCTGAGCAGCATGGCGGCTTCGATCATGGTCGCCATGCCGATCCTGGTCGGCTCGCTGGGCCGCATCGTCTCCGGCGCGCTCACCGACCGGCTCGGCGGGCGGACGATGTTCATCGGCGTCTCGCTGGCCTCGATCGTGCCGGTGGTGGCGGTCGGTATCGCGGGCAGTATCGAGTCCTATCCGCTGATGCTGGTGTTCGCGTTCCTGCTCGGTATCCCCGGCACGGTCTTCGCGGTCGGTATCCCGTTCGCGAACTCCTGGTACGTGCCCGCGCGGCGCGGCTTCGCGACCGGTGTGTTCGGCGCGGGCATGGTCGGTACGGCGGTGTCGGCGTTCTTCACCCCGCGTTTCGTGCGCTGGTTCGGACTGCTGCCCACGCATCTGATCGTGGCCGCCGCGCTCGCCGTCACCGCGGTGCTGTGCGTGCTGTTCATGCGCAACTCCCCGGAGTTCACGCCGAACACCGATCCGGTGCTGCCCAAGCTGCGCGCGGCCATGAAACTGGGCGTCACCTGGGAGATGTCGTTCCTGTACGCGGTGGTCTTCGGTGGTTTCGTGGCCTTCAGCTCCTACCTGCCGACCTACATCAAGAACGTCTACGACTTCTCGGCGGTCGACGCGGGCACCCGCACCGCCGCCTTCGCGCTGGCCGCGGTGATCGCCCGGCCGATCGGTGGCACCCTCTCGGACCGGATTCCGCCGAAGTACATCGTGGTCACCTCACTGGCGGGCACCGCGGTGATGGCCGTGATCGCCACCTTCAAACCGCCGCCGGATGTCGCCTCGGCGTGCACGTTCATCGCGATGGCGCTGTTCCTCGGTATCGGTACCGGCGGCGTGTTCGCGTGGGTGGCGCGGCGGGCGCCCGCGTCGAACGTCGGCAGTGTCACCGGCATCGTCTCGGCCGCCGGTGGTCTGGGCGGCTACTTCCCGCCGCTGATCATGGGCACCACCTACAACGAGGCGACCCACAGCTACACGATCGGCCTGCTGCTGCTCGCCGCCACCGCGCTGGCCGCGCTGCTCTACACCGCCTTCAAACTGCACGCCGTCGAATAGAAGGAGACGCAGTGGCACCCGAAGCGCATATCGGCGGACCGGTGGAGAACCTGCTGGTCCGCAGCGGCCGGTTCTTCACTCCCGGCGTGGAATCGCCCGACGGGCGCACCGTCACCCGCGCCGGTGGCCGCGAGGGCGACATCTTCTATCGCAACCGGTGGAGCCACGACAAGGCGGTGCGCTCGACGCACGGGGTGAACTGCACCGGCTCGTGCTCGTGGAAGGTCTACGTCAAGGACGACATCATCACCTGGGAGACCCAGGACGTCGACTATCCCTCCGCCGGTGCCGACCGCCCCGGCTACGAACCACGCGGCTGCCCGCGCGGCGCCGCCTTCTCCTGGTACACCTACTCGCCCACCCGGGTGCGCTACCCGTACGCGCGCGGCCTGCTGGTGGAGATGTATCGCGAGGCCAGGTCCCGGCTGCGCGACCCGGTACTGGCCTGGGCCGACATCCAGTCCGATCCCGAGCGCCGCGGCAGGTACCAGAAGGCCAGGGGGATGGGTGGATTGGTGCGGGTGAGCTGGGACGAGGCGGTGGAGATGATCGCCGCCGCGCACGTGCACACCATCAAGGAGTACGGCCCCGACCGCATCGCCGGCTTCTCACCCATCCCGGCCATGTCCATGGTGTCCTTCGCCGCGGGCTCGCGCTTCGTGGAACTGCTCGGCGGCGTGATGACCTCCTTCTACGACTGGTACGCCGACCTGCCGGTGGCCTCCCCGCAGGTCTTCGGCGACCAGACCGACGTCCCCGAATCCGGCGACTGGTGGGACGCGTCCTACCTGCTCATGTGGGGTTCCAACGTCCCGGTGACGCGCACGCCCGACGCGCACTGGATGGCCGAGGTGCGCTATCGCGGCACCAAGGTCGTCACCGTGAGCCCCGACTACGCCGACAACACCAAGTTCGCCGACGAGTGGATGCCGTGCGCGGCCGGCACCGACGGCGCGTTGGCCATGGCGATGGGGCACGTCATCGCGACGGAGTACTTCGTGCGCAGGCGCGAACCGTTCTTCGTCGACTACGTCCGTCAGTTCACCGACCTGCCTTTCCTGATCAGCCTGGAAGACCGCGACGGCCGCCTGGTCCCCGGCAAGAACCTCACCGCCGCCGACCTCGGCGACACCTCCGAGAACGCCGCCTTCAAACCCGCCCTGCTCGACAGCGTCACCGGCGCGGCCGCGATTCCGCACGGCTCGCTCGGCTTCCGCTTCGGTGAGCAGGGCGTGGGCAAGTGGAATCTCGACCTCGGTGACCTGCAACCCGCGCTGACCGTGGCCGATGTCGCCGGCGGCGACAGCGCGGTGGTGACGCTGCCGCGCTTCGACACCGTCGACGGGCACGGCGAGACGATCGAGCGCGGTGTCCCGGTGCGGGTGATCGCCGGGCGCCGGGTGTGCACGGTCTTCGATCTGCTGCTGGCCCAGTACGGCGTCGCCCGGCCGGGGCTGCCCGGACACTGGCCCAGCGGCTACACCGATCCCGACTCGCCCGGCACCCCCGCCTGGCAGGAACCCATCACCGGCGTCTCCGGCGAGCAGGTCATCCGGATCGCGCGCGAATTCGCCGACAACGCCGTCGATTCCGGTGGCCGCAGCATGATCATCATGGGCGCGGGCATCTGCCAGTGGTTCCACGGCGACGCCACCTACCGCGCGATCCTGGCACTGCTGCTGCTCACCGGCTCGATGGGCCGCAACGGCGGCGGCTGGGCCCATTACGTCGGCCAGGAGAAGTGCAGGCCGGTGACCGGCTGGACCACCGTGGCCATGGGCACCGACTGGTCGCGCCCGCCGCGCCTGATGGCGGGCACCTCCTACTGGTACGCCCACACCGACCAGTGGCGCTACGACGGCTACCGCGCCGATGTCCTGGCCGCTCCCACAGGCCGCGGCCTGTTCCGCGACAAGCACACCATGGACGTGCTGAGCTCGGCCGTCGCCATGGGCTGGACCCCGTTCTTCCCCCAGTTCGACCGCTCCTCACTGGAATTGGCCGAGCAGGCGAAAGCGGCGGGCGCCGATCCGGTGGCCTACACCGTCGATCAATTGCACAGCGGGAAACTGCGATTCGCGGTGCAGGACCCCGACGCTCCGCAGAACTGGCCACGGGTGCTGAATGTGTGGCGGTCCAATCTGCTGGGTTCGTCGTCGAAGGGCAACGAGTATTTCCTGAAACACCTGCTCGGCGCCCGGTCGAATGTCCGCAACGACCTCGCCGCACCCGCGCAGCGCCCGGCCGACGTGATCTCGCCCGATCCGGTTCCCGAGGGCAAGCTCGACCTGCTCATGTCCATCGACTTCCGGATGACCTCCACCACCCTGTTCTCCGATATCGTGCTGCCCGCCGCGACCTGGTACGAGAAGGCCGACCTGTCCAGCACCGATATGCACCCGTTCATGAACGCCTTCACCGCCGCCATCGACCCACCGTGGGAAACCCGTTCCGATTTCGACGCTTTCGGCACGATCATCCGCGCCTTCTCGGCCATGGCCGCCAAGCACCTGGGCACCCGCACCGATGTCGTCCTCGGCACCCTCCAGCACGACACCCCCGGCGCGATGGCCTATCCCCATGGCACCCAGTCGAATTGGCAGACCACCGGCGAGGTGCCGGTGCCCGGCAAAACGATGGGTCCGCTGAAGGTGGTCGAACGCGACTACGCGGCGGTCGCCGAGAAATGGGCCGCGCTCGGCCCGCTGGTGGAACAGGCCGGACTCACCACCAAAGGCGTCACGGTGTTCCCCGATCAGGAAGTACTCGAACTCAGCCATCTGCACGGGGTCATGAATTCCGGAGTGGCGGAAGGGCGTCCGGCGCTGGACTCGGCGGAGAAGATGGCCGAGACCATTCTCATGCTCTCCGGCGCCACCAACGGCAGGCTCTCGGTGGCCGGATTCGAGGAACTCGACCGGCGCACCGGCCGCTACATGGTGAAACTCGCCGAGGGCAGCGAGGAACGGCGGATCTCGTTCGCGGAAACGCAATCCCGGCCGGTTCCGGTGATCACCAGCCCGGAATGGTCCGGCAGCGAGACCGGCGGCCGCCGCTACGCCCCGTTCACCCAGAACATCGAATACCTCAAGCCCTTCCACACCCTCACCGGCCGCATGCATTTCTACGTCGACCACGACTGGCTCGAGGAGCTCGGTGAGGCGCTGCCCGTCTATCGCCCGCCGCTGGACATGGCCAAGCTCTACGGCGAACCCGGGATCGGCGAGCGCCGCGACGGTGTCGGCCTGACCCTGCGCTACCTCACCCCGCATTCGAAATGGTCCATCCATTCCGAATACCAGGACAATCTGCTGATGCTGTCGCTCTCGCGCGGCGGCCCGACCATGTGGATGAGCCCCGGCGATGCCGAGGAGATCGGCGTGCGCGACAACGACTGGGTCGAAGCGGTGAACCGCAACGGCGTGCTGGTCTGCCGCGCCATCGTCTCCCAGCGCATGCCGCGCGGGGTGGTGTACGTGTATCACGCCCAGGAACGCACCATCGACGTCCCGCTCTCGGAAACCACGGGAACCCGTGGCGGCATCCATAATTCGCTCACCCAGCTGCTCATCAAACCCACCCACCTGGCGGGCGGTTACGCCCAGACCTCCTTCGCGTTCAACTATCTCGGCCCGACCGGAAATCAGCGCGACGAAGTGACCGTGGTCCGTCGCCGCAGCCAGGAGGTGACGTACTGATGAAAGTCATGGCGCAGTTGGCGATGGTGATGAACCTGGACAAATGCATCGGCTGCCACACCTGTTCGGTGACCTGCAAACAGGCCTGGACCAATCGCACCGGCACCGAGTACGTCTGGTTCAACAATGTGGAAACCCGTCCGGGACAGGGCTATCCGCGCACCTACGAGGACCAGGAGAAATGGCGCGGCGGCTGGACGCTGAAGAAGGGCAGGCTACGGCTGCGCGGCGGTGACCGCTTCGCCAAGCTGGCCAATATCTTCGCCAATCCGAAGATGCCCGCCATGTCCGACTACTACGAGCCGTGGACCTACGACTACGAGAACCTGATCAATGCCCCGCTCAGCGACCAGATCCCGGTCGCCGCCCCGCGCAGCCTGCTCACCGGCGATCGGATGAAGATCGGCTGGTCGGCCAACTGGGACGACGACCTGGCGGGCTCCCCGGAGATCGTGCCCGGCGACCCGGTGCTCGCGCAGGTCAGCGAGAAGGTCAAGGCCGAGCTCGAGCAGACCTTCATGTTCTATCTGCCGCGCATCTGCGAGCACTGCCTGAATCCGGCGTGCGTCGCCTCGTGCCCGTCGGGCGCGATGTACAAGCGCACCGAGGACGGCATCGTGCTCGTCGACCAGGACAAGTGCCGGGGCTGGCGCATGTGCATCTCCGGATGTCCTTACAAGAAGGTCTATTTCAACCACAAGACCGGCAAAGCCGAGAAGTGCACGTTCTGCTATCCGCGCGTGGAGGTCGGGTTGCCGACGGTGTGTGCGGAGACCTGCGTGGGCCGGTTGCGCTATATCGGCCTGATCTTCTACGACGTGGACAAGGTGCTCGACGCCGCCTCCGTCCCCGACGATCGCGACCTCTACCGCGCCCAGACCGATATCCTGCTCGACCCGGCCGACCCGGAGGTGGTCGCGGGCGCACGGGCCGCCGGAATTCCGGACAGCTGGATCGAGGCGGCGCAGAGATCACCGATTCACGCGCTGATCAAGGACTTCCGCGTCGCGCTGCCCCTGCATCCGGAATACCGCACCATGCCGATGGTCTGGTACATCCCGCCGCTGTCACCGGTGGTGGACGCGGTCGCCCGTGACGGTCACGACGGCGAGGATGTCGGCAATCTGTTCGGCGCCCTGGAGTCCTTGCGAATTCCCTTGGAATATCTCGCGGGATTGTTCACCGCCGGCGATACCGAAGCGGTCGCCGTGGTGCTGCGCAAGCTGGCCGCCATGCGGTCCTACATGCGTGATATCAACCTCGGACGCGAACCGCAGGAACATATTCCGGCGGCTGTCGGAATGACCGAGGAGCAGATGTACCGCATGTACCGGCTGCTCGCGCTGGCGAAAATCGAAGAGCGGTACGTAATTCCGTCGGCCTATGCCGATCAGGGGCATCAGCTGGAGGAATCCGTCGCCGACTGCGCGCTCGATTTCGACGGCGGGCCCGGCATGTACGACCAGGCGTCCGGACCGTTCGGCGAGACCAGCGGCAAGCCGATCCCGGTGGCGGTGGAGACCTTCCACGCGCTCAAACAGCGGCAGACCAGCGAGTCGGCCGGTGCCGGTCAGCCGCCGCGGGTCAACCTGCTGAACTGGGACGGCAAGGGCGCCCCCGAGGGCATGTTCCCTGGCGGGCGCCGATGATGCGCGGACGCGCGGCCCGCCGGACCGCCGAACACCGGCTGACCTGGCAGGCGGCGTCGCTGCTGCTGGCCTATCCGGACGACGGGCAGGCCGGGCGGCTCGACCTCGTGACGCAGCTGTGCGCCCACCTGCCCGCCGACCGGGCCCGGCCGCTGCTGGCCGTGACCGCCGAACTGCGCGGGACGTCCGAGGTGGCGGCGGCGCGGGAGTACGTCGACACCTTCGACCTGCGCAGGCGAGCGACCCTGTTGCTCACCTACTGGACCGACGGCGACACCCGCAATCGCGGCATGGCCATGCTGGCCTTCACCGAGGCTTATCGCGGCGCGGGCGTCACGCCACCGGACAACGAAGTGCCCGACCATCTTCCGGTCGTCCTCGAATTCGCGGCGACCGTCGACCCCGTCGCCGGTGCCGCGCTGCTCGCCGCCTACCGCCGGGCCGTCCACGCCATCGGGCTGGCTCTGGCCGACGAGGGTTCCCGCTACGCGCCGGTGCTCGCCGCCGTGGTCGCCACCCTGCCGCCCGCCACCGACGAGGATCTCGGCTGGGCGCGCAGGCTGGTCGACGCCGGACCGCCCGCCGAGGCCGTCGGCCTGGCCCCCTTCACCCTCACGGTGCCGCCGCGCCGCACGGACGACCGGGAACCCGCTGTAGCGAAAGGATTTCGGTGAGCGAGATCTTCTGGGACATCATCCCGTACGTGAGCCTGGCGATCCTGATCGTCGGCACCTGGTGGCGCTACCGCTACGACAAATTCGGCTGGACCACCCGCTCTTCGCAGCTCTACGAGAGCAAGGTGCTGCGCATCGCCAGCCCGCTGTTCCACTACGGGATGCTGGTGGTGATCCTCGGCCACGTCATCGGCCTGGTCATCCCGGCGTCGTGGACCGATGCCATCGGCATCAGCCAGCACGTCTACCACATCCAGGCCCTCGTCCTGGGCGGCATCGCGGGCGTCGCCACGCTCACCGGCATCGCCCTGCTGATCTACCGGCGCCGCCGCAACGGCCCGGTGTTCACCGCCACCACGCTCAACGACAAGATCATGTACCTGGTGCTGGTCTGCGCCCTGGTGACCGGCCTGGCGACCACCCTGATCGGCTCGGGCGCGATCGGTCCGGAACACAACTACCGCGAGACGGTGTCACCGTGGTTCCGTTCGATCTGGATCCTGCAACCGCGCGGTGACCTGATGGCGCAGGCGCCGCTGTCGTTCCACATCCACGTGATGATCGCGCTCACGCTGTTCGCGCTGTGGCCGTTCACCCGGCTGGTGCACGCCTTCAGCGCGCCGCTGAGCTACTTCTACCGGCCCTACGTCGTCTACCGGTCGCGCCAGACCGCCAAGCCGGACGAACTGGTCGGCTCGCGGCCGCAGCGGCAGGGCTGGTGAGTCACCAGGCGTGCGCCACATCCACCACCAGGCGGGCCGGGTTCTCCAGCACCAGCACCCGGAACGGCAGCCGGGCACGCACGCCGAGCCCGAAACCGGTCCTGCCCTCGAACGATCCGGCCCAGGCGACCTGCCGGAAGGTCGGGTAGCCCGCCACATCCACCACTTCGCCCGGCCGCGCGGGGCGGAAGGTGGCCTTGCCCGCGTCGTCGTAGGCGGGCGCCTGGACCGTCACGTGCAGGAAGGCGCCGCCGCGCAGCGGGACCACCTGCCCGGAGCCGTCCTGGGTGACCGTGCCGACATAGCCGACGTGGTAGCCGCCGACCGGACCGCTCAGGTCGACGACCAGCCGGTCGAAGCAGTCGTGCCTGCCCGCGCGGACATCGGTGACGGTGGCACGGGCATAGGTGGGCGCCGACTTGTCGAGCGAACCCCAGGTGAGTCCGCAGGAGACGGGCGCGGCCGCGGCGGGCACGGTCCACAGGCCCGCGCCGAGCGCGAGCGAGGCGAGCAGGATCAGCAAGCGACGCATGTCGCACCGCCTTCGAGCAGGAGATGGAGTCATTTACTGGATCGAGCGGACACGACATCGCGTTAGCGTCGATCCGGTACCGGGTCCGTTGCGAAACGTAGGATCGCGGGTCACGGACGAGGAAACGGAGGTGCGGGGTGTTCCTCTGGGAGCAGCACTGCTGTCTGCCGCTGCGGCACACGGCCAGGATCACGGAACTGGCCAGGTACCCGCTCGGGTCCTATCTGTCGGTGAATGTGGGCTACTCACCGCAGCGCAAGGCCGATTCGCTGGCGCTGCTGCACCAGTTCCGGGCCGAGGCCGCCGACGACCCCCGGTTCCGGCTGGTCGAGACGGCCGATCGGATCAGCGATCCCGACGTCCTCACGCTGGCCTTCGACCTCGAGGATTCCGCACCGCTCGACGGCGACCTCGACAATGTCGAACTGTTCTACTCCCTGGGCGTGCGCTCCCTGGCACCCACCTACAACCACGCCAACCCGGCGGGCTGCGGGTGTCTCGACACCGACGACACCGGCCTCACCGGCTACGGAAAAGACCTGGTGCGCAAGCTCAACGAGGTCGGCATGTTCGCCGACGGCTCGCACTGCTCGCGCCGCACCGGCCTCGACCTGTCCACCCACACCGCCGTCCCCATGATCTACAGCCATTCCAATTTCGCCGCGCTGTGGGAACATCCGCGCAATATCACCGACGACCAGGCGCGCGCCTGCGCCGCGACCGGCGGTGTCATCGGCATCAACGGCGTCGGAATCTTCTTGGGGCACAATGCCCCCGAGGATCGCGCCGCCCGGGTCGCCGCCATGGCCGACCACATCCGCTACGGCGTCGACCTGGTCGGCATCGACCACATCGGCATCGGCTCGGACTACTCGTTCGACGGCAGGCAGTTCAACGACGAGATCCGCGATACGCCCGAGGCGTTCTCGGAGGTGTACACGAAGTGGGGTCCCTTGCAGTGGACCCCACCCGAGGACCTGCTCGGCGAATCCGACGTCCCCGGGCTCGACGCCCAGCTCGCCGACCGAGGCTTCACACCCGACGAGCGCGCCGCCCTCTTCGGCGGCAACTTCGCCCGCGCCGCCGCCCAGGTCTGGCGGGCCTGACGGTTGTCACGGAAGCCGGACGGCATCTCACCGAAGTGGGGGACGGGTGGGTGAACTCTCCGAAACAGAGTTAGGCTCGGTGACGTGACTTCCCACTACGATGTCGTCGTTCTCGGCGCTGGTCCCGGCGGATATGTCGCCGCGATCCGTGCCGCTCAACTCGGCCTGCGAACAGCGATTGTCGAGCAGAAATACTGGGGTGGCGTGTGCCTGAACGTGGGCTGCATCCCGTCCAAGGCACTGCTGCGCAACGCCGAACTGGCCCACATTTTCCACAAGGAAGCCAAGACCTTCGGCATCTCCGGTGAGGTCGTCTTCGACTTCGGCGCCGCCTTCGACCGCAGCCGCAAGGTGGCCGACGGGCGCGTCAAGGGCGTGCACTTCCTGATGAAGAAGAACAAGATCGACGAGTTCGACGGTCTGGGCACCTTCACCGGCCCGAACTCGCTCGATGTGGCCCTGACCAAGGGCGGCGTGGAGACGGTCACCTTCGACAACGTCATCATCGCCACCGGCACCACCACCAAGCTGCTGCCGGACACCCAGCTCTCCGAGAACGTGGTGACCTACGAGGAGCAGATCCTCACCCGCGACCTGCCCGGGTCGATCCTCATCGTGGGCGCGGGCGCGATCGGCATGGAGTTCGCCTACGTTCTCAAGAACTACGGCGTCGACGTGCGGATCGTCGAGTTCCTCGACCGGGCGCTGCCCAACGAGGACGAGGACGTCTCCAAGGAGATCACCAAGCAGTACAAGAAGCTCGGCATCACCATCACCACCGGTGCGGCCGTGCAGACCATCGACGACGACGGCTCCAAGGTCACCGTCCAGATCAAGGACAACGCCTCCGGTTCGGTCGAGACCGTCACCGTCGACAAGGTGCTGCAGGCCGTCGGCTTCGCGCCGCGCGTCGAGGGCTACGGCCTGGAGACCACCGGTGTCGCGCTCACCAACCGTGGCGCCATCGAGATCGACGAGTACATGCGCACCAACGTGCCGCACATCTACGCGATCGGTGACGTCACCGCCAAGCTGCAGCTGGCCCACGTGGCCGAGGCGCAGGGCGTGGTGGCCGCGGAGACCATCGGCGGCGCCGAGACGCTGACCCTGGGCGACTACCGGATGATGCCGCGCGCCACCTTCTGTCAGCCGCAGGTCGCCAGCTTCGGTCTCACCGAGGAGCAGGCCCGCGACGAGGGCTACGACGTGAAGGTCGCGACCTTCCCGTTCACCGCCAACGGCAAGGCCCACGGCCTGGCCGACCCCACCGGTTTCGTCAAGCTCATCGCCGACAAGACCCACGGCGAGCTCATCGGCGGCCACCTGATCGGCCCGGATGTCTCCGAACTGCTGCCCGAGCTGACCCTGGCCCAGAAGTGGGACCTCACCGTCAACGAGCTCGCGCGCAACGTCCACACCCACCCGACCCTGAGCGAAGCGCTCCAGGAAGCGATCCACGGCCTCGCCGGCCACATGATCAACTTCTGAGTTCTTGGAGCGCTGGCGCGCTCGAGTTCGCGCCCTTTGGGCGGTCCCGTCGATCAGGCACCGTGGCTTGCTCCTTCGTCGCCTACGCCACGGCACCTGATCGACGGGACGGGCGCGAACCGCCGCTGCGCGGCGATCCCTCCTCGAGGTCGGGATGTGCGGGGCCGGTAGTGCGGAATTATTTTGTCTCTATTCGGGAAAATTGCGGGCGTTGATTTGGTGAATCGCGTTCCATAGCCCATGATTCTGGACAGCTCTTTCGTTCGCTTGATAGTCGCTAGACCTGATCTCGTGAGTCCAGAGAGGCAATGAACCGATGCGCATTCTCGGTGTGATGGCACGTGTGGCGGCGCTGGTCGCGGTGGCCGGATTCGGCACCATGGCGCCCGCGATGGCCGAACCCCTTTTCCCCGGTGGGCCCGACATTCCGGGCGTTCCCTCGGTCGTTCCGACGGCGTCGCCGTGCCCGGTGGTGGAGGCCAGGGCGTGCATGCGGCTGTCGACGAACGAGGCCTGGCTGGTGGACAACGGCCGCGTGATCTTCGGCCCCACGCCGATCTCGCACGGAATGGCCGGATTCGAGACCCCGCCCGCGGTGACCCGGATTTCGTTCAAGCGCGAATTCCACTGGAGCACCATGCACAATGCCCCGATGCGCTGGGCCACCTTCTTCAACGGTGACATGGCCTTCCACGTGGGCCCGGTCGACTCGAAATCGCACGGTTGCGTCCGAATGACCGAGGACGGCGCCCACCGCTTCTTCGACTACCTGAACCCGGGCGACAT
This sequence comes from Nocardia sp. NPDC004415, assembly GCF_053602435.1. Taxonomy (NCBI): domain Bacteria; kingdom Bacillati; phylum Actinomycetota; class Actinomycetes; order Mycobacteriales; family Nocardiaceae; genus Nocardia; species Nocardia sp. NPDC004415. The sequence continues at coordinate 35,053 of NZ_JBSGDP010000018.1, read as the reverse complement.
CACCCAGGTGATCCCCTAGCCCGATCTGCGGTATACAGCAGTGTGCGTAAGTGGTTGATCGGTGCGGTCGTCGGTGTCGTCGTGGTGGTGGCGGTGTGCGCCGGGCTGTATGTGCTGATGAATTCGCGGACGTATCAGGTCGCGGGGCGGCTGGTGGATCGGGTCGAGACGAACGAGAAACTGGTCGCCCTCACCTTCGACGACGGGCCAACCGCGCGCACCCCCGAAATCCTGCGCACCCTCGCCGATCTGCAGGTCCCGGCCACCTTCTACCTGGTCGGTGGTGACCTGGCCGCCCATCCCGAATACGGTGCGGCCATCGCGGCGGCCGGCCACGAGATCGGCAACCACTCCTATTCGCATCGCCGGATGATCTTCGTCTCCGAGGACACCGTGCGCGCCGAGATCGAGAACACCGACGCCGAGATCCGCCGCACCGGATTCCAGGGCCCGATCACCTTCCGCCCGCCCTACGGCAAGAAACTGTGGACGTTGCCGCACTATCTGGCCGACCACGACCGCACCTCGGTGACCTGGGATGTCGAGCCCGACTCGGCCGGTGCCGCGAGCCGTGAGGCCGTCGTCGCCGACACCCTGGCGAACACCCGGCCCGGCTCGATCATCCTGCTGCACGTCATGCACGGCACCACCGGCGTCGACGCCCTCGCCGACATCGTGACCGGCCTGCGCGCCCAGGGCTACCGCTTCACCACCGTCTCCGGCCTGCTCGCCGCGGGATGAGCGCCTACTCGGCGGCGTGGCGCGGCTGATAGGCCGCCTGTGCCGCCGTGATGGCGTCGATATTGGACTCCAGCACCACGATCAGGGCCTCCAGCCGCTCGGCGACCTCGGCGCCGAGCTCGGTGAGGGTGTATTCCACGCGCGGCGGAATGGCCTCGAGGACTTCGCGATGCACCATGCCGTCGCGTTCGAGTGCCTGCAGGGTCTGCGAGAGCATGCGTTCGCTCACACCCTCGACCCGGCGGCGCAGCGCGCTGAACCGGTAGGGACCTTCGCGCAGGGCGACCAGGGCGAGCACACCCCACCGCCCGGTGACGTTGTGCAGGACCGGTCGCGACGCGCAATCGCGGGCGAAGACATCGGCCTCCAGCCCGGGATCGGACTCCTCGACGCGCTCGCTCATGCCCACATCGTACTCACTTGACCGAAGTACCCACTGAAGGCATAGTGCTAACTATTAGTTAGTGCATGAGAAAAGTAGAGCAGTGGAGGTAGCAATGACCGTCGCAGTGACCGGAGCCGGTGGACAGCTCGGCAGGCTCGTCGTGGAGGCGCTGATCGAGGCGGGGGAGCGGCCGGTGGCGATCGTGCGCGACCCGTCCAAGGTCGCCGACCTGGCCGCCCGCGGTGCCGAGATCCGGCAGGCGTCCTACGACGACCCGGCCGCCCTCGATGCGGCGCTGGCCGGTGTCGACCGGGTGCTGCTGATCTCGGGCAACGAATTCGGCGCGCGCATTGCCCAGCACACCAATGTCCTTCGCGCCGCCGAGCACGCGGGTGTCGAACTGCTGGCCTACACCAGCATCCCCCGGGCCGAGGAGAACCCGATGATCCTGGCGGCCGAGCACCGCGGCACCGAGGAGGTGCTGGCCACCGCGTCAGTGCCCACCGTGCTGCTGCGCAACAGCTGGTACTGGGAGAACCTCGCGGGCGCCGCCGCGGCGGCAGCGGCCACGGGCGTGCTGCGCGGCGCGCTGGGCGAGGGTCGCATCTCCGGTGCCGCCCGCGCCGACTACGCCGAAGCCGCCGCCCGCGTCCTGACCGGCGACGGGCACGCGGGCCGCGTCTACGAACTGGGCGGTGACCAGGCGCTGTCCGGCCCCGAGATCGCCGCCGCGATCGGCGCGGGCGTCCGCTACGAGAATCTCGCCGAGGACGATTACGCCGCCGTCCTGCGCGACGCGGGCCTCGACGCGAACCACGCCGCGGTACTGGCCGACGCCGACACGGGCACCGCCGAGGGCTTCCTCGAGGTCACCACCGGCGACCTGGCCGCCCTGCTGGGCCGCCCGGCCACCCCGGCCGCCGCCGTCCTCGGGGCCTGAGGCCCGCTCGCGGGCCGGGGATGGACGCGGTGCCAACGGCTAGGCTGGGCCGGGTGAGCAATGAATCGCCCCGGAGTCGTGTCCATTCCTGGCTGAGCGGCCTGCTGTTCTTCGTCGGCGCCCTGCACTTCATCGCACCGAAACTGTTCGACGGCATCGTCCCGCCGAAGCTGCCCGGTGAGGCCCGCACCTACACCTACGCCTCCGGTGTCGCCGAGGTCGGCGTGGCGACGGCCCTGGCGGTGCCGCGCACCCGCCGCCTCGGTGGCTGGCTGGCCGCGGGCCTGTTCGTCGGCGTCTTCCCGGCCAATATCCAGATGGCGGTCGACGTCGTCGGCAACCCGAAGGCCTCGCCGGTGTTCAAGGCCGGTGTGCTGGCCCGGCTGCCGCTGCAGATCCCGCTGGTCGTCGCGGCGCTGCGCGTCGCGCGGCGCTGAGCGCTACACCCACTGGACGAGCTGGATGACGACCCCGTTGGGGTCGGTCATCTGGAAGTAGCGCTCGCCCCACTCCTCGGTCTCGATGGGCGTCTCGATCGGCACGCCCTCCCCGCGCAGCCGCTCGTACTCGGCGTCGATATCGGCGACGGTGAACACCACCAGCAGGCCCTCGCCCGCGCCGCCCGCGATCCGCGCGGGCTTGAAGCTGGCCAGGCCGGTGCGCAGGAAGATGACATTCATCCCGGCATCGGCCCTGGCCAGCGAGACGAAACCGTCGGCGGCCATCTGCTCGGTGAAGCCGAGATGCTCGCTCAGGAACCGTGCCGAGGCCAGCGGATCGGCGACATTGAGCGAGATGGCGGAAGCGGTGATCTGCATGGGCTCTCCTCGGTGGCGATGAACTACGTACGTTGTACGCCTTAAACTCTGGGAGCTTCTCCGGTCGGCCGCTCTATGACCTGTGTCACATCAAAAGGTGTCGCGCGCGATCCGCAGCGTCGTGATGGTGGCGGCCAGTCCCTCGTACTGATTGATCAGCAGCACGATCTCGATCAGCAGCCGCTCGTCGAACTGCGCGGCCAGCCCGGCCCACCCGGCGTCGTCGATATCGCGGCTGGTCACCAGCTGATCCACCGCGACGAGCAGTGCCCGCTGCCGGTCGGTCCAGCCCGGTGCCTCCGGACCCGCGGCGACCCGCTCGATCTCCTCGGCGGTGAGTCCCGCCTTGCGGCCGAGACGGCGATGGTGGTCGGTCTCGTAGTCGCAGGCGCGCAGATGGGCCACCCGCAGGATGACCAGCTCGGCCTCGGCGCGGCGCAACCGGCCGCCGGGCATGAGCTTGCCGGAGAAATGCAGCCAGCCGCGGAACAGGCCGCCCGTGCGGCCGAGGGTGCTGAACAGATGCGCGTCGTCGGTGCCCGAGGCCCGCGAAAGAACCTGCCAGACAACCCAGTTGATCGGGCCCAGTTCGCCGAACCGGCCCGGGGAAATGCGTGGTAGGGACGCTGAAGCCATCTCGTGTCCACCTGTCTGCTCGTCGTCGCCCGGCACTGCCGCAGCGTACTCGCCGGTAGTGCGTCGCGGAGGCGAGTGCGGACGCGGACCTGGTTTTCTTTGGGTTCCAGTGGTTTTCGGAACAGTTGCGCGTCATGATCGGTGTACCGCAGCGCGCAGCGGCGGTGTCAGGTCGCGGCACTGGTAGGGGAAACATCGGGATGCTGGTTCGGATCAGGCCGGAGGCGGAGCTCTCCGGCGCCGAGCGGGAGTTCGTCGAATGCCTGCGCGCCTTTCCGAGCACGGGGCTCGCCCTGGTCGACTGCCGGGTGGGTGATCGCAGGCTGGGCGCGGTGGTCGTGACCCCGCGCGGGATCACCGTGATCGAGGTCAAGGGCTTCCGGCGACGGCAGAGCGGACTGCTCGCGGTCGGCGGTGACGGCGCGTGGACGATCAGTGACAGCCCGCTGGACCTGGACGCCGAGCCGTCCAGCGGGCTCACCGACCGGCTCGAACACGGCGTGCACGCGGTGCGGGTGGCGCTGGAACAGGCGCTGCAGGACAGCAGGCACGTGTGCGGGGCGGTGGTGCTGGTGCCGTATCGGGGCGTGGTGGTGCGCCCGGCGCGCACCGCGCTGCGGCCCGGCCTCGACGTGCTGGTCGCCAATACCGTCGACGCCCACGAACTGCGCATCTACCTGGAGGGCTTCTCCGCGGGCCCGCGCGAATGGACCATCGACCGGGTGCGCAACACCTGTTCGGCGCTGGGTCTGGCGGCCCTCGCGCCGAGCGCGGCCGAGCTGGCCGAGGCGGGCTTCGAGGAGAATCGCCCGCAGGAGCACCCGATCCCGGCGCCCAGCCGGTTCGCCGCGCCGGTGATGGCGCCGCCGCCGGTCGAGCACGGCGCGCGCGGGAAACTGGCCGGGCTGGCCGTGTTCGCGGCCGCGGTGCTCGGGGTGCTGGTGGTGCTGGTGATGGTGGTGCTCGCGGTGCTGCGCGATCCGCCGCATCCGCGGCCGGTGTCGGAGACCTCGCAGAGCACCACCACCCGGGCACCGACCGCTCAGCGTCCGGCGGAGTGCTTCCCGTTCCAGAACGGCTGCTGAGCGGGCGGTGGCCTGACTCAGATGGCCATTGCCTCGCGCACCGCGGACTCCGCGCCCGCCCCGCCGGTCCCGGTGGAGCCGACGTGCCCGGAGTGCAGCACGTAGTAGTGCTGGGCGGCCTGCAACGCGAAGCCGATGTGCTGTTCGACCAGCAGCACACTGAGCCCGCCGCGCTGGGTCAGCTCGATGATCGTGCGCTCGATCTCGGCCACCACCGAGGGCTGGATGCCCTCGGTGGGCTCGTCGAGGATGAGCAGTTTGGGCTCGGTGATCAGCGCCCGCGCGATGGCCAGCTGTTGACGCTGCCCGCCCGAGAGCAGCCCGGCCTTGCGCCCGAGCAGCTCACGCAGCGCCGGGAACAGCGTCAGCGATTCCTCGATCAGCGCCTTGCCGCGCTTGCGGCCGTCGGCCACCACCTGCAGGTTCTCGGCGGTGGTGAGCTGGCCGAAGCTCTGCTGACCCTGTGGCACATAGGCGATGCCGCGCTTGACCCGTTGCGAGGGTGAGAGTTTGGTGATCTTCTCGCCGTCGAAGGTGATGGTGCCCGACTTGGTGGGCAGCAGGCCGACGGCGGTGCGCAGCAGGGTGGTCTTGCCCGCGCCGTTGTGGCCCATGATGGCGACCACGCTGTCGTCGGGGACCGCCAGGCTGACACCGTGCACGACCTCGGTGCGCCCGTAGCCGGAATGGACGTCGACGAGTTCAAGCATCGGAGGACTCCTTGTCTGCGGCGAGAGTGGCGGTACCGAGGTAGACCTCCTGCACCTTCGGGTCGGCCTGCACCTGTTCGACACTGCCCTCGCTGAGGACCTTGCCGCCCGCCAGCACGGTGACCGAGGTGGCGAAGGACCGCATGAAGTCCATGTCGTGCTCGACGACGATCACCACGCGGTCACCGCCGATGCGGCGCAACAGGTTTCCGGTCTCCTCGCGTTCCTCGGCGCTCATGCCCGCGACGGGTTCGTCCAGCAGCAGCACCGAGGCGTTCTGCACCAGCAACATGCCGATCTCGAGCCACTGCTTCTGCCCGTGCGCGAGCACACCGGCGGGCTTGTCGCGCAGCGCGGTGAGACCCGTTGTCTCCAGGGCCTCTTCGATGCTGGGCAGCACCGATTTGCGGGTGCGCAGCAGCGACAGCGCCGAACGGCCCGCGCCCGCCGCGATGTCGAGGTTCTGCAACACGCTGAGCTGCTCGAAGACACTCGCGGTCTGGAAGGTGCGGCCCACCCCGAGGCGGGCGATCTGATGCACCTTCTTGCCGAGCAGCTCGGTGCCGGTCTTCTGCGCCGAGCCGGTGGCCGGGACCAGGCCGGTGATGGCGTCGATGAGGGTGGTCTTGCCCGCGCCGTTGGGGCCGATAAGGAACCGCAGATCACCCTGGAGCACCGTCAGGTCGACATCGGTGACGGCCTTGAAACCGTCGAAACTCACCGACAGGCCACGGATTTCGAGGTACTCGCTGTCCATGCCGGCATTGCCACCGGCCTTGGGTTCGTGCGTGGGTGCGGTCATCGCGCGGCCACCTTCTCCTCGGTATCGACGACGGGTTCGGCGGGCGCGGTGGGCGGTGGCGCGGTGCTCTCACGCCGGGCGCGGACCCGGTCGCGCAGCAGCGGCCACAGTCCGGCGAGCCCGGCCGGGATGAAGCCGACCACCACGATGAACAGGATGCCCTGCATGTAGGTCCAGCCCGAGGGGAACGACTCCGACAGCGAGGTCTGCGCCCAGGCCACGCCGATCGCGCCGAGAACCGGGCCGAGCAGCGTGGTGCGGCCACCGATCGCGACGCCGATCAGGAAGGCGATCGACGGGATGACACCGATATCGGCCGGGGAGATGATCCCGACGATCGGGGTGAACAGCGCACCGGCGATACCGGCCAGGAACGCCGCCACCACATAGGCCACGATCTTGATATTGGCCGGGTCGTAGCCCAGGAAGCGCACCCGCTCCTCCGCGTCGCGCACCGCCACCAGCAGTTCGCCGTAGCGGCTGCGGTTGAGCTGACGGATCAGCGCCACCACCACCAGCAGCGTGCCCGCCGCGATGAAGAACAGCATCTGCCGGTTCACCGGGTCGGAGAGCTTGAAGCCGAAGAACGCGCGGAAGTCCGACAGGCCGGTGAAGCCACCGATGGCCTGCTGACCGGTGAGCAGGATGGCCAGCGCCGCGGCCAGCGCCTGGCTCAGGATGGCGAAGTAGGCACCGCGCACCCGGCGCTTGAACACGCCGTAGCCGAGCACCGCGGCCACCAGGCCGGGCAGCACCAGGATGGCGATGATCGCCACGGGTCCCGAGGCGAAGGGCTGCCAGAAGCCCGGCAGCTCGCTGATCCCGGAGATCTCCATGAACTCCGGCACGTCGTTGCCCAGGCGTGCGGCGTCGGCCAGCTGCATGTGCATGGCCATGATGTAGGCGCCGATGCCGAAGAACACGCCCTGGCCCAGGGTGAGCATTCCGCCTCGGCCCCAGGCCAGTCCGATACCGGCGGCCACGATGGCGAAGCACAGGAACTTGGCCAGCAGGTTGAGCCGGAAGTCGCTGAGCACCGCCGGGGCGACGGCGAACAACAGGATCGCGGCGACGCCGAACCCGGCGAGCGGGGTGAGCTTGTCTCTCATGCCAGGCTCCTGGTTCGCACGGTGAACAGGCCCTGCGGGCGCACCTGCAGGAAGATGACGATCAGCACGAACACAATCACCTTGGCGATCGAGGCCGTGGTCGAGTATTCGATGAAGGAATTGAGCAGGCCCAGCGCGAAGGCCGCGATCACCGTGCCCTTGATCTGGCCGAGACCGCCGATCACGACCACCAGGAACGCGTCGATCAGGTAGCTCTGCCCGATGGTGGGACTCGTCGAGCCGATCAGCGTCAGCGCCACACCGGCCACACCGGCCAGGCCGGAACCGATGAAGAACGTGCTGATATCGGTGAAACGTGAGGAGATGCCGGAGGTTTCGGCCAGCCCGCGGTTCTGCACGACCGCGCGGATGCGGCGGCCCATCGGAGTGGTCTTGAGGACGGCGGCCAGCGCGGTCACCGCCACGATCGCCAGCACCAGGATGAAGATGCGGGTCTTGGGCACCACCGCGCCCGCGATGGTGATTCCGCCACTGAGCCATTCGGGCACCAGCACGTTCTTGGCCGGTGCGCCGAAGATGTCCCGCGCGGCCTGTTGCAGCACCAGGCCGACACCGAAGGTGACCAGCAGGGTGTCCAGCGGCCGGTCGTACATGTACCGGATCAGGCCCATCTCCAGGGCGGCGCCGAGCAGGCCACCGACCAGGAAGCCCAGCAGCAGGGACACGATCAGCGAGACCCCCGCCGACGAGAAGACCTGTTGCACAACGTAGGTCGTATAGCAGCCCGCCATGATGAATTCGCCGTGCGCCATATTGATGACGCCCATCTGACCGAAGGTCAGCGCCAGGCCCAGCGCGGCGAGTAGAAGAATCGAACCGAGGCTCAACCCGGTGAAGAGTTGGCCGATGAGTACATCCATGTGAGTTCCCTGCGATCGGTGACCACGAGCGGCAGACCTCGAGGAGGCCCGTTCGCGGCCGGCTCGCCGCCGACCGGCCGGGACGATGCGCCTCGGCGCGGGTGTCGGTCGGTCGGCGGTGAGCCTGTGGGGCCGCGAACACGTCGCGGCCACGCGACAGCTACTTCAAGCCCTTGGCCCAGTCGTAGGACTTCAGGTACGGGTCCGGGGTGATCGCCTTGCCGGAGTCCCATACCGTGTAGATCAGGCCGTCCGGGCGGATCTCGCCGATGCGGGCGGTCTTGGTGATGTGGTGGTTGGAGCCGTCGATGGTGACGGTGCCCTCGGGGGCGTCGAAGCTCACGCCGTCCGCGGCGGCCTGCACGTCGGCCACAGCGAAGGACTTGGCCTTCTCCACGGTGTTCTTCCACAGGTAGACCGAGGTGTAGGCGGCTTCCATCGGGTCCGAGGTGGGCTTGTCGGCGCCGAAGGCGGCCTTGTAGTCGGCGACGAACTTCTTGTTCGCCGGGGAGTCGACGGTCTGGTAGTAGTTCCAGGCGGTCAGCTGGCCCGCGATGTTCTGCGCGCCGATACCGGCGACCTCCTCCTCGGCGATCGACACCGAGACCACCGGCATGTCGGCCGCCTTGAGGCCGGCGTTGGTGTACTCGCGGAAGAACGCCACGTTCGAGTCACCGTTGAGGGTGTTGAACACCGCGCCCGCCTTGGCATTGCGGACCTTGTTGACGATGGTGGAGAAATCGGTGGAGCCCAGCGGGGTGTAGTCCTCGCCCTTGATCTCGATGCCGTTGGCCGCGGCGTAGGCCTTGATCTCGCGGTTGGCGGTCTGCGGGAAGACGTAGTCCGAGCCGACCAGGTAGAGCGAGGTGACGCCCTTCTGCTTCAGGTAGTCCAGCGCGGGCACGATCTGCTGGTTGGTGGTGGCGCCGGTGTAGAAGATGTTCTTGCTGTCTTCCAGGCCCTCGTACTGGACGGGGTAGTAGAGCAGCGAGTTCAGGCTCTCGAACTTGGGCTTCATGGCCTTGCGGCTCGACGAGGTCCAGCCACCGAAGACCGCGGCGACGCAGTCGGAGCTGATCAGCTTCTCGGCCTTCTCGGCGAAGGTCTTCGGGTCGGAGGCGCCGTCTTCCAGCACGATCTCGATCTTCTTGCCGAGCACGCCGCCCGCCGCGTTGATCTGGTCGATCGCCAGCTTGGTCGAATTGGCCACGGTCACTTCGGAAATGGCCATGGTGCCCGACAGTGAGTGCAGCGAACCGACCTTGATGGTGTCCTTGCTGGTGTCGACGCACGAGGCCGCGGCCGAATCGGTGGACGCGTCGTCACGCGCACCGCAACCGGTGAGCAACAGGCCTGCTATGGCCACCGCGGCAGGCACGGTGAGCGCCTTGACCACACGGGATTGAGACATGGGCGGTTCTCCTCATCAGGTGTAACGGCGACGCCGGACGCGCCACAACGAACACCGCCGCTCTGCCCGGCCGGAGTTGTACACCGGGCTGTATACAGCAGCTGTCGTCGTGATTCGGAACAGTAGAGGGGTCTTGTTGCACCGGAATGTCTGTTGATCACGAGCCGGTTTCCGCTGTTTCCGCCGTGTGAAATGTTCCTCTCCGCCCGATCTGGGCACGGTGTGCGCCTACGGTTGCGTAGGCGGTCCGCGGTGGGGCACGCTGGCGGTTCGTACGACCGCGGGCAATTCGTACGACGTCGAACAGCCGGTAACCGCGCGGCGACGGGCCGCGCGAGGTCTTTCGAGGAGGACCCCAGTGGGGCACTACAAGGCAAACGTGCGCGACATCGAGTTCAATCTCTTCGAGGTGCTGAGCCTCGACAAGCTCCTCGACACCGGCGCCTACGGCGACCTGGACTCCGACACGGTGCGCCAGATCCTCGACGAGGTGCGCAGGCTGGCCGAGGGGCCGATCGCGGAGTCCTTCGCCGCCGCCGACCGCGAACCGGTGGTCTTCCGGCCCGAAACCTTCGACATCTCCGTGCCGGAGCCGCTACGCAAGACCGTGGCTGCGGTGCACGACGCGGGCTGGTACCGGCTCGGGATGCCCGAGGGGATGGACGGCACCCCGGCCCCGAATGTGGTCATGTGGGCGCTCAACGAACTGGTCATCTGCGCCAACCCGGCCGCCAGCTTCTTCAACATGGGCCCGCTCATGGGTTCGGTGCTCTACGGGATCGGCACCGAGGAGCAGCAGCGCTGGGCGCGCGGGGGCTTCGAGCGCGGCTGGCAGGGCACCATGGTGCTCACCGAACCAGATGCCGGGTCCGATGTGGGCGCCGGCCGCACCAAGGCGGTGCCGCAGCCGGACGGCTCATGGCACATCGAGGGTGTGAAGCGGTTCATCTCCGGCGGTGACGTGGGTGAGGTGGCCGAGAACGTCTTCCACCTGGTGCTGGCCCGGCCCGAAGGCGCGGGTCCCGGCACCAAGGGCCTCTCGCTGTTCTACGTGCCGAAATTCCTGTTCGACCCGGAGACGTTCGAGCTCGGCGACCGCAACGGCGTCTATGTGACCGGGCTCGAGCACAAGATGGGGATCAAGTCCTCGCCGACTTGCGAGCTCACCTTCGGCGGCACCGAGGTGCCCGCCAAGGGCTGGCTGGTGGGTGATGTGCACAACGGCATCGCGCAGATGTTCAAGGTCATCGAGAACGCGCGCATGACGGTGGGCGTGAAGTCCTCGGGCACGCTGTCCACGGGGTATCTCAACGCGCTCGAATACGCCAAGACCCGCGTGCAGGGCGCCGATCTCACGCAGATGGCCGACAAGGCGGCGCCGCGCGTCACCATCACCCACCATCCCGATGTGCGCCGCTCGCTGATGACGCAGAAGGCGTACGCGGAGGGGCTGCGCGCGGTGTACCTCTACACCGCCGCGCATCAGAACGCCGATGTGGCGGAACTGGTCTCGGGTGCCGACGCCGAGCTCGCGCACCGGATCGACGATCTGCTGCTGCCGATCGTCAAGGGTGTGGGTTCCGAGCGCGCCTACCAGCTGCTCACCGAATCCCTGCAGACCTTCGGCGGTTCGGGCTACCTGCAGGACTATCCGATCGAGCAGTACATCCGCGACGCGAAGATCGACTCGCTCTACGAGGGCACCACGGCGATCCAGGCCCAGGATTTCTTCTTCCGCAAGATCATTCGCGACCGGGGCGCGGCCCTCGGTCACATCAACGCGCAGATCACCGCGTTCCTGGACAACGACACCGGCCGCTTCGGCGCCGAACGCGACCTGCTGCGCACCGCCCAGGCCGATATCGGCGCCATGGCCACCACCCTCACCGGCTACGCGATGGCGGGTCAGAACGAACCGGCCGAACTGTACAAGGTGGGTCTCGGCTCGGTCCGCTTCCTGATGGCGGTCGGTGACCTGCTCATCGCCTGGCGGCTGCTCGTGCAGGCCGAGGTCGCCGCCGCGGCCCTGGCAGGCGAGGCCACCGCCAAGGAACGCCCGTTCTACCAGGGCAAGGTGGCGGTAGCGAGCTTCTTCGCCAAGAACGTCCTCCCCGAACTCACCGCCACCAGGTCCATCCTCGCCACCCTCGACACCGACATCATGGCGATGCCGGAGGACTCCTTCTGAGAGCTCACGGAATAGTGACACCACCCGGCAGCGGCCGCCGCGTGGCACATCCAGTGGAACGGAGAGTGGATGATGGCGAAGCGAAGTGCTGAAGAGTACGAAGCGATGGCGGCCGAATTCGAGAACGGTGACTATGCGGTTGTCGGTCCGATCGAGGTGGGGCCTGAGTTGCTGATGGGCCGACCGGCCGGGGGTTCGCGCGGCGGGAAGAGCCCGGTGCGTACTGTGCGGCTCCCAGCGGAACTGGACGCGCGTCTGACTGCCTATGCCGACGAGGCCGAGACGACGCCGAGCGATGTTCTGCGCCGGGCGGTGGTCGAATACTTGGCGCGTCATCCGCTCGGCGCCTGAGCATTCTCGCTGCGGTCAGGCGAGAGGCCTCACTTGATCGCGGAACCGGAGGTATCCTTCTGAACCTCGGTGGGGCCGGCTCGCTATTCGCGGAGCCGGCCCGCCTGGTCAGTAGCAGTAGGTGTGGCGGTAGCCCTCGATGCAGGTGGGGACGTATTCGCGCTGGTCGGGGACGTCGGAATTGGGGATGGACGCGCCCAGTGCGCCGCCGGCCACCGCGCCGCCGACGACGCCGATGATCATTCCGAGCGGCAGGGTGATCGGCAGCAGCAGGCCCATGGTGGCCACGCCCAGCGCGAGGCCGACGATCAGCCCGACGATGCCGCCGAGCGCGGCGCCGATGCTCGCTCCCGCCTCGGTGCTGCGGTCCTTCGGCGAGGTGGTGCGCCAGTGGCCGATGGGCTGCGCGGTGAGCTGGGTTCCGTCGGCGCTGATCTGCGGCTGCAGGGCCATCTCGCCTCCGTCGAACTCGACGGTCAGCGGCAGGTCGCCGGTAAGTCCCATGGTCCTTCCAGCGCATCACACCACCGGCGGGCAGAGGGCTGACTACTTGATCAGGTAGGGGGACACGGAGCTGCGGTGTTCGCTGATGTCGAGGGTTTTGCCCAGTGGGGGGAAGGCTCGTTGGGGGCAGTTGGAGCGGACGCAGACCCGGCAGCCCGCGCCGATGGGGGTGGCGGTGGCCTCGCCGAGGTCGATGCCGTCCGCGTAGACGACGCGGCCCGCGTGGCGGAGTTCGCAGCCGAGGCCGATGGCGAAGGTCTTGGAGGGCTGGCCGTAGCGGGTGGCGCGGCGCTCGACGGTGCGGGCTACCCAGAGATATTTGCGGCCGTCGGGCATCTGGGCGATCTGGGTCATGATCTTGCCGGGGTAGGCGAAGGTCTCGTAGACGTTCCACAGCGGGCAGGTGCCGCCACTGGAGGAGAAATGGAAACCGGTGGCGGACTGGCGTTTCGACATGTTTCCGGCGCGGTCCACGCGGACGAACGAGAACGGGACGCCACGTAGCGACGGGCGTTGCAAGGTGGACAGCCGGTGGCAGATCGTCTCGTAACTCTGGGAGAAGAAGGCGGAGAGGCGTTCGATGTCGTAGCGGAAATCCTCGGCGACTTCGTGGAAGTGGTTGTAGGGCAGGACAGTCGCGGCCGCGAAATAGTTCGCCAATCCCAGCATGGCGAGTTTGCGGGAGGCGTCGGAACCGAAATTGCCCTCCTCCACCAATTTGTCCAGCAGCGAACCACATTCGAGATAGGCGAGTTCGGCGGCGAGCTTGAAGGTGCGCTGGCCGCCGGACAGATGCGGGGAGATCTCGAGCTGTTTGGTGTCGGGGTCGTAGCGGTGCAGCACGCCCTCGCCGAGGTCGATGCGCTCGATGATCCGCACGCCGTGCGCGCGCAGCAGCCGCACGATCTCGGTGCTCACCTCGCCACCGTGGAAGCGGATGCGGGTAGTGAGATCCTCGGCGGCGGTATCCAATTCGTGGATGTAGTTCTGCCGCTGATAGAAGTAGTCGCGCACTTCCTCGTGCGGTTTGGAGATGGCGGCGCTGCCCGAACCGTCGGAGAAACGGTCCTCCGTGGCGGCGGCCAGCTGCGCGCTGGTGTTGCGGTAGCGGTTGTGCATGGCGACCAGGGCGCGGGCCATCGACGGATGCGCCGAGACCATGTCGGCGATCTCCTTGGTGTCGGCCTCGATACCGAGCTCGGCGTCCATCACGACTTCCTGGAGTTCGGCGATGAGCCGGGTGTCGTCGTGGGTGGAGAAGAAGGCGGGATCGACCCCGAAGACCTCGTTGATCCGGGTGAGCACCGGCACCGTCAGCGGGCGCACATCGTGCTCGATCTGATTGAGATAGCTCGCCGAGATCTCCAGTTTCTGGGCGAGGGAGACCTGGCTCAGACCGCGTTCGGTACGGAGCTGGCGCAGCCGCGCACCGACATAGGTCTTGGCCATATGTCCAGTTTAGGGGCGCTTTCGCAGGCTTGCCAACCGATTCTTAACAGCGTGGCCTGAGCGATGTGTCACACCCCCGGGTTACCGTCGACGGGTGCTGTTCAGCGAGGTGGTCGCCGCGTCGGCGGCCGTACGGGAAACCCGGTCGCGCAAGGCGAAGATCGCCGCGCTGGCCGCGCTGTTCGGTGCCGCGAGCACCGAGGAGCTCGGCACCGTGGTGGCGTGGCTGTCCGGCGAGCTCGTGCAGGGCCGGATCGGCGCGGGCTGGCGCACGGTGACCGGCCTGGACACCCCACCCGCCGCCGAGGCGGGGCTCACCGTCGCCGCCGTCGACGAGATCTTCGATCAGCTCACCGGGCTCAGCGGTACCGGGTCCACCCTGCGCAGGCGCGAGCTGCTCACCGAGCTGTTCACCGCCGCCACCGCCGAGGAACAGTCCTTCCTGCTGCGGCTGCTCACCGGGGAACTGCGCCAGGGTGCGCTCACCGCCATCGTGGTCGAGGCGCTGGCCGTGGCGACCGGCATCCCGGTCGAGGTGGTGCGCCGGGCGCACATGCTGTCGGGGCGGCTGCCCGAGACGGCCGTCGCCGCCGTCACCGGGGGCGCCGAGGCGCTGGCCGCGTTCCGGCTCGAGGTGGGCAGGCCGATCTCGCCGATGCTGGCCTCACCCGGCGGCTCGCTCGACGAGGCGCTGGCCGAGCTGGGACCGCAGGTCAGCGTGGAACACAAACTCGACGGGGCGCGCATCCAGGTGCACCGCGACGGCGATCGGGTGTGGGTGTTCACCCGCACCCTGCGCGACATCACCGCGAGCGTGCCCGAGCTGGCGGGGCTGGTCGCGGGGCTGGACTGCACCAGCGTGGTGCTCGACGGCGAGACCCTCGCGCTCACCGACGCGGGCCGCCCGCGCCCGTTCCAGGAGACGATGAGCCGCTTCGCCACCGTCAGCGACCCGGGCGAGCTGCTGCTGCACCCCTATTTCTTCGACTGCCTGCACCTGGACGGCCGCGACCTGCTCGACGAACCGCTGCGGGTGCGCCGCGCGGCACTGGAAGGGGTCGCGGGACCGCACGTCATCCCGGCGCTCACCGCGCCCGGTGCCGAGGCGGCCGCCGAGTACTACGACAACGCGTTGGCCGTCGGCAACGAGGGCATGATGGTCAAATCCCTCGACGCCCCCTACGCCGCGGGCCGCCGCGGCAAGGCGTGGCAGAAGATCAAACCGGCGCACACCCTCGACCTGCTGGTGATCGGCGCGGAATGGGGATACGGCAGGCGCACCGGATTCCTGTCGAATCTGCACCTGGCCGCGCTGGACCCGGAGACCGGCGAACCGGTGATGGTCGGCAAGACCTTCAAAGGGCTCACCGACGAATTGCTGCGCTGGCAGACCACCGAGTTCCCGACCCACGAAACCCACCGCGACGCCCAGGCGGTCTATCTGCGTCCGTCGCTGGTGGTGGAGATCGCGCTCGACGGCGTACAGACCAGCACGCGCTATCCCGGCGGGGTCGCGCTGCGTTTCGCCAGGGTGTTGCGGTACCGGCCCGACAAGGAACCGCACCAGGCCGACACGATCGCGACCGTGCGGGCCTTACGCCCCAGCTCATGAGACTTTCCCGCAACGGTTTGGCAATCCGGCGGCAGCATACGACACACTGTTCGGGTGAGCGCCGAACTATTGGTCCTGTTGATCGTCATCGTCACAGCTCTCGCATTCGACTTCACCAATGGATTCCATGACACGGCCAACGCCATGGCGACCTCCATCGCCACCGGCGCGCTCAAGCCCCGCGTCGCGGTCGCGCTGTCGGGCCTGCTGAATCTGATCGGCGCGTTCCTGTCGGTCTCGGTGGCGGCGACTGTGGCCAAGGGCATCGTCCAATTGAACGAAGTGAGCGGGCAGGACCTGCTGGTCATCGTGTTCGCCGGGCTGGTCGGCGGCATCCTGTGGAATCTGCTGACCTGGCTGCTGGGCCTACCGTCGAGTTCCTCGCACGCGCTGTTCGGCGGCCTGATCGGTTCGACCATCGCCGCGCTCGGCTGGAACGGCGTCATCTGGGCCTCGGGCTCCGAAGGCGTGCTGATCAAGATCGTGCTGCCCGCCGTGCTCGCACCGGTGATCGCGGCCCTGGTCGGCGCGATCGGCACCTTCCTGGTCTACCGGATCACCCGCGGGGTCGACCAGGACAAGGCGGCCGAGGGGTTCCGCTGGGGCCAGGTCGGCTCGGCGTCGCTGGTCTCGCTGGCGCACGGCACCAACGACGCGCAGAAGACGATGGGTGTCATCTTCCTGGCGCTGGTCGCCTACGGCTCGCTCGACAAGGACGACCACCTGCCGCTGTGGGTGATGGCCTCCTGCGCCATCGCCATCGCGCTGGGCACCTACCTGGGCGGCTGGCGGATCATCCGGACCCTGGGCAAGGGCCTGGTGGAGATCGACTCGCCGCAGGGCCTGGCCGCCGAGTCGACCTCGGCGGCGATCATCCTCACCTCCGCGCATTTCGGTCTGCCGCTGTCGACCACCCAGACCGCCACCGGCGCGATCCTGGGCACCGGCATCGGCAAGGGCGCCGAGGTGCGCTGGCGGGTGATGGGCCGGATGGCGGTGGCCTGGCTGCTGACGCTGCCGATGGCGGGCATCGTCGGCGCGATCTGCTGGGCACTGGCGACGGTCATCGGCGGGCTGCCGGGCGTGCTGGTGGTGTTCGGTGTGCTGATCGCCGGTTCGCTGGGGATCTATCTGCGGTCGCGCCGCGACCCGGTCGGCACCCACAATGTGAACGAGTGGCCGGAGGGTTCGCCCACTCCGTCGCCGCAGTCGCCGATCGAACAGAACCACGCCGGGTAGAAGGAAACGATTGTGCAGACTGTGATCACCAATCTGGGTTCCCTCTGGGAAGTAGTGCTGGCCGCGGTGGTGTTCGGGGCCGGTGTCCCGACGGTCTTCGCCTTCGCCGTGCGCTGGTGGGCCCAGGCCGAGACCGTCGATGCCGAGGGCCGGGTGCGGCGCAACTATCCCGCGCTGGCCGGGGCCCTGCTCTGCCTGGTCGTCATCGTGGTGGTGGTGATCGCCGGGATCCTGTTCACGGCGAAGGCCTTCATCGCCCACCAGTTCGGCATCCACCTGTTCGGTGAAGCGTGAGTGAGGGAGATATGACCGAGACGCCAGAGACCCCCGCTGTTCGCGGCAATCTGCTCTCCCGGGTACTGGGCTGGCTGCGCGCCGGATATCCGCAGGGCATTCCGCAGTCCGACTATGTCGCGCTGTTCGCGGTGCTGCACCGGCATCTCACCGATTACGAGGTGGTGGTGATCGGCGAGAAACTGGTCGAGGCCAATCCGAATCGGGAATCGATCAGCGAAGCCGAGATCGAGGCGGCCATCACCGATTTCGCCAAGCAGCAGCCCGCGCCCGACGATGTCTCGCGCGTGGCCTCACACCTGGCCGCGGGCGGCTGGCCACTGGCCGAACCACTCGACGACAGCGAACCCGCCGCCGACCCGGAGTGACAATTCCACGCGGCCACGGGAATTCACGGGCGACCGCTCTTCGCGAATCGCCCGGCCACCCGACGGGCGCGCGCTAGCATTCATGCGTGGTTCGGCGTGTGAATGAAACCGATAGTGGTCGTAGTTACGGTGGATTGTCGCGCCGGCAACGAGTCGCGTTGCGCCGCAGCAGATTGACCGACGCGGCACTGGAACTGTTCGGCACCCAGGGATATTCGGCCACCTCGATCGAGCGCCTGTGCGCGACCGCGAATGTGTCGACGCGCAGTTTCTACGAAGACATCGGCAGCCGCGAAGCCCTGCTGATCGCGCTGGTCGACCGGCTCAACACCGCCGCGCTGCGCCGCCTCGACGAGGCGCTCGAGCGCACCAGCGAGGAACCGCTGGTGGTACGCGTGGTGGAGAGTTTCCGCGCGTTCCTGGCCGTGACCTGCCGCGATCGTCGCGCCGCCCGCGTCTTCTACGTCGAAGTCGTCGGCGTGAGTCCCGCGGTGGAGGAATGGCGCCGCGGCCAGCGTCGCGCCATTTCCGGCCTGCTCACCCGCGAAGCCGAACGCGCCGCCGAACGCGGCGAGGCCGAATCCCGCAGCCTGCACCTGTTCGGGCTCGCCGTGATCGGCGCGGTGAATTCCCTCGCTCAGGAGATGGTGCACGCCAGCGTCCCCGGCGACGCCATTTCCGTCGACGAGATCTGCGACGAGATCGCCTACTTCATCCGCTCCGGATTGACCGTCCGCACGGCGGCCCTGCCCGCGAGCTGAACGGCCACGAAAAAGGGAGGCATCCGAATCGGATGCCTCCCTTTTCGCTGTCAGGCGGGAATCAGATACCCATGCCCTGGGCCAGCAGCGGCCAGGACTCGTGCAGAGCCTGCTCCCAGTAGGGCCAGTAGTGGGTGCCCATGGGGGTGAACTGGTAGGTCGCGGGGATATCGAGCGAGTCCAGCTTGTTCTTCAGGTTGTGGGTGCAGGCGTTGGTGGCCGCCTCGATACCCACACCGAGGCCCAGGTTGATCACGCCCATCGGGCCCGGAGCGCCCTGGAGGTAGTACTCCACGTCGGCGTTGGTGGGCATGCCGCTGCCGCTGGAGACGTAGAGCAGCGTGCCGCGCAGCTTCTCGGCGTTGATGACCGGGTCGTTCTCCACCCAGGCCGGGTCGTCATCGGCGCCGTACATGTTGGCGACCTTGCCGCCCGCCCAGGTCTCGACCGAGAACTTCACGGCCTGCTTGCCCATCGGGTCGGCGATCTGCGCGCAGCCGGAGTAGGCGGCCACGGACTTGAACAGCCCGGGCTTGGCCTCGGCCAGCTGCAGCACCGAGGTGCCGGAGGTGGACAGGCCGGCCAGCGCGTTGAGACCGGTCGAGTTCAGGGTGGAGTCCAGCAGCGGGGGAAGCTCCTCGGTGAAGAAGGTCTTCCACTTGTTCAGGCCCAGGCGCGGGTCTTCCTGCTTCCAGTCGGTGTAGTAGCTGCCGCGACCACCGATCGGGAGCACCACGTTGACGTGCTTGTCGGCCAGGAAGCCGAGCGCGTCGGTCTGGGCCTGCCAGCTGGCCGAGCCCTCACCGGCGTCCAGGCCGCTGAACATGTAGAAGTTCGGCGCCGGGGTCGACTCGTCGACCGGACGCTGCACGTCGACAGTGATGTCCTTCTTCATCGCCGCCGAGTACACCTTCAGATGCCAGGTGCGGCCCTCCTTGACCACCGAGGTCACGGCGGAGGGCTTCTCGGGCGCGGCGGAGGCGGCGCCACCACCGGCGATCACGGCCACCGACAGCGCGGCGGTCAGGGCCACGGCGGTGGTGCGCAGGGCGGCCACGTTTCGTAGTGCGGAGAGCTTCATCGAACAGTCGGTTCCAGTCCACGGGCCACGCGGGCGCCGTCGTCGCAGTGGTTCCCCCCTGGGCACGGCGATGCGCTCGCCGCCACGGGGCTGTCAGTCCTTCTCGACACTCTATGTCCTATGGCGGGACCGAATCGTTACCGGTTCACATTCGACGGTGATCCCGGCCACCGTCGACGGCTCAGATCGCGAGGCCGACGGCGGAGGAGCCGTAGTCACGCTGGGCGGCCAGACGCAGCCCGGCGCGCGAGGCGAGGAAGTCGGCGGTGACGAAGACCGCCGTCTCGGCGGGTGTGCGGGCACCCGATTCCAGGCCGGCGGGCACGTGCAGCCGGGCCAGGGTCGACTCGTCGAAGCCGCCCGCGCGCAGGTCGTCGAGGCGGCGGGCCTGGTCCGCGGGGGAGCCCAGCGCGGCCAGGTAGCCCAGCTCGGGCAGCCGCAGGGCCACCGTGAGCAGCGGGATCTCGAAGCGCGGCTCGTTGGCCAGCACCACGATGCCGGTGTTCGCGTCGATCTCCCCGGCGGCGGCGAGGGTGTTGAGGTAGCGGTGCGGCCAGTCCACGACCACCTCGGCGCCGGGGAACGACGCGGGGTCGGCGAACTCGGGTCGCGAATCGCAGATGCTGACCCGGTAGCCGATCATCCGCGCCTGCGCGGCGAGGGTGGCCGCGTAGGCGTTGGCGCCGAAGATCAGCAGCCGCGGCGGCGGGCAGTAGGAGGCGACGAACAGATCCGACTCGGGCAGCGCGACCAGTTCGGTGGCGTGCTTGCGGTCGGTGACCAGATGCTGACCGATGACATCGGGGTCCTGATTCCACACCACGGTGAACACGGTGACCCGGCGATGGGCCTGGATGTCGGCGGCGATGGTGGGGAACTCCGGGAAATCGCGGCAGGAGAACGGCTCGATGAAGATGTCGACCAGGGTGCCGTCGTCGGAGGTCGACTCCATCCCGGTGATCATGCTGTAGCGGCGTAGTTGCCGGATGCCGGTGCGGGCCGCTTCCAGCGCCGCCTCGTACACCGTCTCCTCGAGCCGCCCGGTCGCGATGGATCCGAAGACGCCGCCGTTGGGGGTGACGAGCATCGCCGAACCGATCGGCAGCGCGTTGGTGCCGATGGTTCGGACCACTGTGGCCATGCCACCGGTACGGCCCGAATGCCACACTCGCAGAAGGTCATCGACGATATCGCGCATATCTCAAACTCCGATCACTGTGCGCCGACTTCCGGGAAATCGCGATCGGTCCCTGTCGCCAAGTCGTCGCACGTGACGCACACCATATCCTGTCGGGTGCCCAAATAGGAACCGCCCCCGCGATCGCCAACGGCCACAGCGGAAATGGCCTCCCAGTGCTTGTTCTTTATCACAGTGGGATGGCCAGGTGTGTTGTGGAACACAGCACGGGCCAGTCCGCTCTCGCTCGCGCGGGCCGCGGCGAGCACCCGGGCGACGACTTCGGCATCGATATCGGGGATGTCGACGGGCAGGAAAGCCGCGAACTCCGTACTCGCGTCGGCGGCCGCGCGCAGACCCGCGCGGACCGTCGCGCCGAGCCCGCTCGCCCAGTCCTCGACCCACCGCCATTCGGCGCCGGGAGGGAGGTCGACGGCAGCCGGATCGGGGCCCGTGGCACCGAGCAGCACGACCACCGGATCGCAGCCACCCTCGCGCAACGCGCCGACCGCGTTGCGCAACCAGGCGCCGTTCTCGGCGAGCACCTTGGGTTTGCCGTAGCGGCGCCCGGCACCGGCCGCGAGGACGATGCCCGTGCAGGTCAGCGGCGCGATCGGGGGCATGGCGGCCAAGGTAGCGGCGCAATGTTGCCCGGTGATTACGGTGACGCGGCGGGGTGGCGACGACACGCCGACGTGCGGGCTCCCGCTGCGGTGGCGGGCGGCGCGCGATGGGGCGATGCTGGACCGATGACGAGCGAAGCGATCGGCCTCGCCGGTTTCAACGACCTGTCCACGGTGGACGTCGAGCAGGCATTGCTTGCCTGTTGCGCCGCCCCGACCTGGGCGCGGGTGCTGCGCGAGACCCGCCCCTATCCCACCGTGGCCGCGCTGCTGGCCACCGCCGACGCCGCGCTGGCCGGGCTCGACGAGGCTGCCGTCGACGCGGCGCTGGCCGCGCACCCGCGCATCGGCGAGCCGACGGACTCGCCCACCTCGGCCCGCGAGCAGGCAGGCGTCGAGGACGCGGTGCGCACGGCGCTGGCCGAGGGCAATCGCGCCTACGAGGCGAAGTTCGGTCACCGCTACCTGGTGTGCGCCGTGGGGCGCACCGGCACCGAACTGCTGGCGATTCTCACCGCGCGCCTCGACCACGATCCAGCGACCGAAAGGCAGGTCATGCGTATCGAATTGGCGAAGATCAACCGTTCGCGCCTGGCACGGCTGGTGGGGCGCTCATGACCGGGCTGAGCACGCATGTCCTCGACGCCGTGCGCGGTGTTCCGGCGGCGGGGGTCGCGGTGTGGTTGCAGCGCGGGGACCAACGGATCACCGAGGCGCTCACCGACGACGATGGGCGCGTGCGGGAACTGGCCGCGGGCCTGAATCCGGGCGACTATCGCCTGTTCTTCGACACCGGCGCCTATTTCGCGGTGCACGGCACCGAAACCTTCTATCCGGAGGTGTGTATCGCGTTCACGGTGGGTGGGCAACCGCATCTGCATGTGCCACTGCTGTTGTCGCCGTACGCCTATTCCACCTATCGAGGGAGTTGAGCGATGGCACTGACCGGTCCGATCGTGTTGACCGACAACCGATACGGCAAATCCGAGAACCGGATCGTGCGTTTCCACAAGGAGAACGCGCGCCACGAGATCCGCGATGTGAATGTCTCCACCACGCTGCGTGGGGATTTCGCGGCGGCCTATACCGACGGTGATCAGCGGCATGTGCTGCCCACTGATTCGCAGAAGAACACCGCGTTCGTCTTCGCGAAGAAACCGGGCCTGGACGCGATCGAGGACTACGCGCTCGCGCTGGGGCGGCATTTCGTCGAGACGATCGGTCCGGTGACGAGCGCGCGCATCGATGTGGAGTCCTATGGGTGGCAGCGGGTTTCGGTCGACGGCGCCGAGCACGACCACACCTGGGTGCGGCAGGGGCCGGAGGCGCGGACGGCGGCGGTGACCGTCACCGGGGAGCACGCGTGGGTGCTCGGCGGGGTGCGGGATCTGGTGCTGCTCAAGTCGACCGGGTCGGAGTTCGCCGATTTCCTGGTCGACGAGTACACCACCCTGGCGCCCACCCGCGACCGCGTGCTCGCCACCTCGCTGACGGTGGCGTGGCGCTTCGCCGAGACCGGCGGCGTCGACTGGGACGCCACCTACGACGGCATTCGCGCGACGCTGCTGGAACTGTTCGCCACCACCTACTCCAAGGCCGTGCAGCAGACCCTCTACTCCATGGGACACGCTGTGCTGGAACGGTTTCCGGTGCTGGCCGAGATCCGGCTCACCGCGCCGAACAATCACCACTTCGGCTACGACCTGGCCCGGTTCGGCCTTCTCAACGCCGACGAGGTGTTCTGGGCCGCCGACCGGCCCTACGGGTCCATATACGCCACGCTGGCGCGGGCGGACGCTCCCGACGCGGGAAACGCGTGGCAGCCGTGAGCGGGCCGGATCTGGTGCTCGACGGGTGCGCGGTGGTGACCGTCGACGCGGCGGGTACGGAGTACCGCGACGGCTGGGTCTCGGTGCGCGGCAATGTCATCGAGGCGGTGGGTGCGGGCCGGGCGCCCGCCTTCGGGCCGGGGACACGGCGGATCGACGGGCGGGGCTGTCTGCTGACGCCGGGGCTGGTCAACACCCACCATCACCTGTACCAGTGGATCACCCGGGGCGTGGCCGCCGACAACACCCTGTTCGAATGGCTGACCACGCTGTATCCGGTGTGGGCGCGCATCGACGAGAAGTCGGTGCGGATCGCGGCCACCGGGGCGCTGGTGTCGCTGGCGCGCTCCGGCTGCACCACCACCTCCGACCACCACTACGTGTTCCCGCGCGGGGGCGGCGATCTGCTCGGGGCCGAGATCGGCGCGGCCGCGGCGGTGGGGTTGCGGTTCCATCCGGCGCGCGGCTCGATGGATCTGGGGCGCAGCCAGGGCGGGTTGCCGCCGGACGAGGTGGTCGAGTCGATCGACGACATCCTCGCCGCCTCCGCGGCCGCCGTCGAGCGGTGGCACGACCCGTCGCCGGACGCGATGGTGCGCATCGCGCTGGCGCCCTGCTCGCCGTTCTCGGTGACCGCCGACCTGCTGCGCGAATCGGCGGCGCTGGCCAGGGCGTGCGGCGCGCGGCTGCACACCCACCTCGCCGAAACCCTCGACGAGCAGGACTTCTGCCGCGAGAACTTCGGCTGCACCCCGGCGGAGTACATGGCCCGGCTGGGCTGGCTCGGCGACGATGTCTGGTTCGCGCACGGCGTGCACCTCGACGATCCGGCCATCGCGGCCATGGCCCGCACCGGCACCGGCGTCGCGCACTGCCCGACCTCCAACGGCCGCCTCGGCGCGGGCATCGCGCGCACCGCCGCGCTGGTGGCGGCGGGGGTCCCGGTGGGGCTCGGCGTCGACGGGGCGGCCAGCAACGAGTCCAGTTCGATGATCGAGGAACCGCGCAACGCGCTGCTCTACGCGCGGGCCGTCGGCGGGCCGCGCGCCATGACGGTGCGGACGGCGCTGGAACTGGCCACCCTCGGCGGGGCGCGGGTGCTGGGCCGGGCCGCGGAGATCGGCTCGATCGAGCCGGGCAAGCTGGCCGACCTGGCGCTGTGGCGGCTCGACACACCCGCCCACGCGGGGATCGAGGACCCCGTGGTCGCGTTGATCCTCGGCTCGGCGCCCCCGCTCGCGGCCCTGCTGGTGAACGGGCGTGAGGTGGTGCGTGACGGGGTGGTCGTCACGGTGGACGAGGGGTCCGTGGGTGCCGAGGTGGCGGTGGCGCAGCGCGCGCTGTTGTCGAGTTGATCTTGCCCGGGCGCGCTGAACTGCCGTTTCGGCGAACGGGGAGCACACTGGAGACGAGGTTCATCGGTTAACCGTGGCGCGGTCGTCGCGCAACATCGTGGCAACTCCCGGCCCCTAACGTGGCCGGCGAGGTAAGCGAGGTGGAACGTGGATCTGGATACCGTCCGGGAGGTGGTTCTCGCCCGCGACCGCGCCGACCTGGCCCAGGTCGGCGCGCACACCGCCGTGCTGGCCGGTGGCACCTACCTGTTCTCCGAACCGCACGACCACCTGCACCGGCTCGTCGACATCACCACCCTGGACTGGCCGCCGCTGCTGGCCCGCTCCGACGGGCTCGAGATCGCCGCCACCTGCACGCTGGCGCAGTTCGCCGGTGCCGGGCCCGGCCGGGAACTCGGCATGCCGACGCTGCGACCGGAATGGCCGGGGACCGCGCTGTTCGCGCAGTCGTGCCGGGCGCTGCTGGCCTCGCACAAGATCTGGCGCACCGCCACGGTCGGCGGGAACGTGTGCCTTTCGCTGCCCGCCGGCGCGGTGCTCGGCGCGCTGGTGGCGCTGGACGCGAGCGCGGTGATCTGGCCGCGCGGGGGCGGCGAGCGGCGGATCATGCTGCGCGACTTCGTCACCGGGCCGGGTGAGAACATCCTCGCGGCCGACGCGGTGGTGCGTGCGTTCGTGGTGCCGATGGCGAGCCTGCTGGCGCGCACCAGCTTTCGCAAGATCGCGCTGGCCCCGCTCGGGCGCTCGGGCTCGGTGGTGATGGGCAGGCGGGAGCCCGGCGGGCGGTGCGCGATCACCGTCACGGCGGCGACCGTGCGGCCGGTGGTCATCGAATTCGGCTCTGTGCCCACGGAATTCGATGTCGAGGCGGCGCTGATGGAGATCGAGCCAGAACTCTGGTTCGACGATCCGCACGGGGCGCCGGACTGGCGCAGACATGTCACCGGGCTGCTGGCCGGTGAGGTGGCCGCCGAGCTCAGGAGGCCGTCGTGACGTCAGGACCGCGCATCGTAAGCGGCGCGGGCGTGCAGGACCTGGTCCATGTGGTCTTCGGCCCAGCGTTTGATGGTGCGCATCACCGGGAGCAGTTCCTCGCCGAGCGGGGTCAGCCGGTAGTCGACGCGGACCGCAGAGAGTAGCTCTCCCTAGGTTCGTGAGCACCTACGGAAGAGGAGAAGGCAGCATGCGCGCAGTGGTCGTCCAGCGGTTCGGTGGACCGGAGGCACTCGAACTGGTCGAGGTCACGCGGCCCGCGCCGGGGCCGGGTCAGGTGCGGATACGGGTGTCGGCGGCGACGGTGAATCCGGTCGACGCGGCGACCAGGTCCGGCGCGCTGGTGGCGGCCGGGTTGATGGCGCCCCGGGCGGTGATCGGGATCGGCTGGGATGTGGCCGGGGAGATCGACGCGCTCGGACCCGGGGTGGCGGGGTTCGTGGTCGGTCAGGCCGTGATCGGGTTGCGTGATCTGCTGGATCGGTCGCTGGGGAGTTACGCCGAGTATCTGGTGCTGGACGCGTCGGCAGTGGCACCCGCGCCCGTCGGCCGTTCCGCTGTCGAGGCCGCGACGCTGCCGCTGAACGGGCTCACGGCATGGCAGTCGCTGGAGCTGCTCGAGCTCTCGGCCGGGGACACTCTGCTGGTTACCGGGGCGGCGGGGGCGGTCGGTGGGTTCGCGGTGGAGATCGCCGCGCGGTGGCGTGGGGTGCGGGTGATCGCGCAGGTCGGGCCTGGGGACACGGAGCTGGTGCGGGGGCTCGGTGCCGAATGGGTGGTCGGGCGGGAGACGCCGGATCTGGGTGAGGCGGTGCGGGCGCTGGTCCCGGGTGGGGTCGACGCGGTGCTGGACACGGTGGGGTCGGGTGCCGCCGCGCTGGCGGCTATGCGCAATCGCGGCGCGTTCGTCACCGTGGTCGGCGGGGCCGATCCGGTTCCCTTGCGCGGCATCTGTGTTCATCACACCTGGATCACCGCCGACGGTGCCGCCCTCGCCACGCTGGCCGGGTACGGGCTCGCCCTGCGGGTCGCCGACACCCTGCCGCTGGATCGGGCGGCCGATGCCCACACGCGTCTGGCCAAGGGTGGGCTGCGTGGGCGGATCGTGCTGACCACCGGTTCCGGAGGTGGTGTATGAGCCCGGGAGGTGGCGGATGAGAGTGACGATCGACGGCCAGGCGGCCGAGGTGATCGCGCGGCCGGGGCAATGCCTGCGCACATTGTTGCGGGAGCACGGGCACCTCGCGGTCAAGAAGGGCTGTGACGCGGGGGACTGTGGGGCGTGTTCGGTGTTGCTGGACGGTGAGCCGGTCCACTCCTGTCTCATTCCCGCTCATCGGGTGGCTGATCGTGTTGTCACGACGGCGGCCGGGTTGAGCGCGGAGGATGATCCGAACCCGGTGCAGCGCAGCATGGTTGCTCGGGCGGGGTTCCAATGTGGTTTCTGTACAGCCGGTATGGTCGTCACCGCCTCCGGCCTCGCCGCCGCTCGGCAGACCGACCTTCCCGGGTACACCGAAGATCCCGGACACGCGGTCACCGACGGCGAGCACGCGGAATTGATGAAGGGGAACCTGTGTCGCTGCACGGGTTATCGGGCGATCGCGGACGCGCTGTCCCCAGCCTGTGCATCACTGTGCACAACTGGGGAGGCGGCGCCTGCCGCTGACGCCGGGGATTCGGGGTATGCGGGCGCGGGACGAATTCGCGGCGGAGGCCGAACCGCCGTCGTCGGTCAGCCTCGAGGGGATGGTGGTCGGACCACCGGGGCCACAGCGGGAGAAGCTGCTGATGCGGCTGCGGTGGAGCCCGATGCCGCAGCTGAGCCGGAGTCCGGGGCGGTGATGGGACCGATGGCTGACTCGGGTGCGGGATCGGAGCCTCGGCCGGCAGGGCGGCGCGTGGCTGGCGACTCGGTGGCGGATGGGCCCGGGGTGGAGTCGTATTCGGGGAGGCCGGAAGGGGAATGGACGGGGGTGTCGGTCGGGGCCGGGCCGGAGGTGGGGGTGGCCGAGGTGTTGGGGGCGGCGGCTGCGGTACGGGCGGAACGGTTCGTCGCGGGGCAGGTAGGGGACGGGGTGCGGGCGCCCGGGGGTGGGCGGATTGTGCGGGGTGGGGAGGAGTTCACGCTGGATGTGGGGGTGGGGGATGACGAGCGGGGGCCCGGTCTGGGGGTGTGGCATCTGGCGGTGTTGGGGAGTCCGTACGCGCACGCGCGGGTTGTCGGGATCGAAGTGACGGACGCGCTCGCGGTGCCGGGGGTGCGGGCGGTGTTGACGGGTGGGGATGGGCCGGAAGTGGCGTTTTCCACGGCTCGGCACGAGTTCCGGGAGGACGATCCGGACGACACCCTGGTGATCGATCGGGTGATGCGGTTCGTGGGGCAGCGGGTGGCGGCGGTGGTGGGGGAGACCCTGGACGCGGCGCGAGCGGGGGTGCGGGCGCTGCGGGTGGAGTACGAGGAGCTGCCCGCGGTGTTCACTCCCGAGGATGCGCTGGCGGCGGACGCGCCGAAAGTGCATGGGGACAAACCGGAGTCGGCGCGTATAGCCGATCCGCAGCGGAATCTGGTGGCCGAGATCCACGGCGGGGTCGGTGATTTCGAGGCCGGTGTGGCGGGAGCCGCGAAAGTAGTGCGCGGGGTCTGGCATTCACCACGGGTGCAGCATGTACACCTGGAGACGCACTGCGGCATCGGGTGGCTCGACGACGCGGGACGGCTGGTGGTGCGGTCGAGCACCCAGGTGCCGTTTCTGGTGCGCGACGAACTGTGTCATGTGTTCCGGCTCGGCAAGGATCGGGTGCGGGTGTTCGCCGCGCGGGTGGGCGGCGGATTCGGCGCCAAGCAGGAGATGCTGGTCGAGGACCTGATCGCGCTCGCGGTGCTGCGGACCGGACATGCGGTGCAGTACGAGTTCCCCCGGAGTGAGGAGTTCACCGCGGCGATCTGCCGGCACCCGATGCGGGTGGCGGTCACCGCCGCCGCCGACGCGAACGGCGTGCTCACCGCGCTCGCGGTCGACGTGCTCGCCGACGCGGGCGCCTACGGCAATCACAGCGCGGGCGTGCTGTTCCATTCCGTCGGGGAATCCGTCGCCGTGTATCGCTGCCCGAACAAGCGGGTCGACGCACAGGCGGTGTACACCAACAACATTCCCTCCGGCGCCTTTCGTGGCTATGGGCTCGGCCAGGTGATCTTCGGGGTCGAATCGGCGATCGACGAGCTCGCCCGCGAACTGGGCATGGACCCGTTCGAGTTCCGGCGGCGCAATGTGGTGGTGCCCGGCGACCAGTTCACCGGCGCCGAAATCGACGAAGGCGACCTGGCTTTCGGCAGCTACGGCCTCGACCAGTGTCTCGACACCGCCCAGCGTGCCCTGCGTCGCGGCAACGGTGTGCCGGTGCCCGGTCCACAGTGGCGCGTGGGTGAGGGGATGGCGGTGGCGATGATCGCGACCGTGCCGCCGCGCGGCCATCACGCCGACGCGACCGCCCGCGTGCTGGACGGCGGACACTACGAAATCAGCGTCGGCACCGCCGAATTCGGCAACGGAACCACCACCGTGCACGCCCAGCTCGCGGCGACCGCGCTGGCCACCGACGCCGCACGCGTCGTGATCCGCCGCGCCGACACCGACCTCGTCGGCCACGACACCGGCGCCTTCGGCTCCACCGGCACCGTGGTGGCGGGCAAGGCGGTCTACGCGGCGGCACTGGAACTGCACGCGATGCTGCTGGCCAGGGCCGCGAAGATCACCGGTCATCCCGAACGGGACTGCGTCCTGGCCGCCGACGGCGTGCGCTGCGGCACGGAGTTCGTCACGCTCGCCGAGCTGCTCGCCGACGGCGATCTGGTCGCGCACGGCACCCACGCCGGAACACCGCGCTCGGTGAGTTTCAATGTGCACGCCTTCCGCGTCGCGGTGCAGCCCGGCACGGGACTGGTGCGGATACTCCAGTCGATCCAGGTGGCCGACGCGGGCACGGTCGTGAATCCCGTGCAGTTGCGCGGGCAGGTGGAGGGCGGGATCGCGCAGGCGCTCGGTACCGCGCTGTACGAGGAGCTGCGCACCGAGCGGGGTGTCGTCACCACCAGGACCCTGCGCCACTACCACATCCCGCAGTTCGCGGATCTGCCCCGCTCAGAGGTGTATTTCGCCGAAACCAGTGACGAGTTCGGCCCGCTGGGCGCCAAATCGATGAGTGAGTCCCCCTACAACCCGGTCGCGCCCGCCCTGGCCAATGCGATCCGTGACGCCGTCGGCGTGCGACCGGACCGACTGCCGATGACCGCAGATCGCGTGTGGCGCGGCATCCAGGAAGGAGCCGCCGGGTGAGCGCCCATCTTCCCGAACACATCCGCGCCCGCGTCGAGGCCGTGCTCGACAGTGTCGACGCCGAGCTGCGGGCCCGGTATCCGGGCGCTGGTGAGCGGGTGCAGCCGATCCACACCGCCTACGTCGGCGCCGACAAGTCCGCCACCGGCACCCCGCAGGAATGGGGTGCCGCCGCGCTGGACCTGCTCGACCGGCACACCGATGTCCTCGCCGACCTCGACACCACCGGTGCACTGCCCGCCGTCCGGCGGAGACTGACCGAGCGGCCGATCCAGGACCTGCGCATCGACTTCGAAGACGGCTACGGGTTCCGCGACGACGACGAGGAGGACACGGCCGCGGCCGCGGCAGGTGCGGCGCTGGCCGACTGGGCCGGAAAGGACAGTGCGCCTTCGTCGTTCGGTGTACGGGTCAAGGGACTGGCGGCCGGAGAGCGGAGCCGGGCCCTGCGCACCCTGGAACTGGTGCTCGACGGCGCGGGCGGGGTGCTACCGGGATTCGTCTTCACCGTGCCGAAGATCCGGGCGGCCGAACAGGTGTCGGCCCTGGTCGACTTATGCTCCGGGCTCGAACGCGGCTACGGGCTGCCCGACCACGTGCTGCGCTTCGAGCTCCAGATCGAGAGTCCGCAGGCGATCATCGCCCCGGACGGGACCGCCCCGATCGCGCGCATGATCCAGCTCAGCGACAAGCGGTGCAGCGCCCTGCATTTCGGCACCTACGACTACACGGCCGCCTGCGGTATCGCGGCCACCGACCAGGCCCTCGACCATCCGGCCGCCGACCACGCCAAGACCGTCATGCAGGTCGCGGCCGCGCAGACCGGCGTGTGGATCTGCGACGGCTCGACCCAGATCGTCCCCGACGACGACCCCGAAGCCGCCCTGCGCAACCACCACCGCCTGGTGACACGCGCCCTGCGTCGCGGCTACTACCAGGGCTGGGACATGCACCCCGGCCACCTCGTCACCCGCTGGCTGGCCACCTACGACTTCTTCCGCACCGCCACCGACGTGGCCGTGCCCCGATTGCGGGCGTATCTGGAGCGTCGCTCCGGAGGCGTGGTCGACGAACCGGCCACCGCCGAGGCGCTGGCGGTGACGGTGCTGCGGGGTCTGCGCTGCGATGCGCGCACCGAGGACGAAATACTCGCGCGGGCACCGGAACTCACGGTCTCGACACTCGAGGCGCTGGCCGCGCGACGTCCGCCGCCAGGGGCCGAGTCATGACCGCCGATGCGGGCTCTGAAGCAGTCGTATCCGAACAGAGGAGGCACGGTGAGTGAACACCACGGCGGCGCGGACTTCACGCTGCTTCCCGATCTGGCTGTCCGCGCGCTGGGCGGCTCGGTGATCTGGGCGAACGACGAGTTCTTCGCGGAGAAGGAGAACCTGATCAACCCCGGCCCGGCCGAGTACCGGCCGTCGACCTTCGGGCACCGGGGACAGGTCTACGACGGGTGGGAGACCCAGCGGCACCGGGGCAGGCCCGGTGACGACTCGGCCGTCGTCCGGCTCGGGATTCCCGGGGTGATCCGGGGAGTCGTGGTGGACACCGCGTGGTTCACGGGCAACTATCCGCCCGAGGTCTCGGTCGCGGGGCTCGTGGTCGAGGGGTACCCGCCCGCCGCCGAGATCGCTGCCCGGACGGACTGGGCCCCGCTGCTGGACCGGGTGAGAGTCGGCGGGGACAGCCGCAATACCTTCCCCGTCCGGGACGAGAACCGCTGGACCCACGTGAAACTCACCCTGCACCCCGACGGTGGCGTCGCGCGCCTGCGGGTACACGGGGAGGGCAGGCCGGACCCCGAACTGCTCGGGCTCGGCCCGTTCGACCTGGCCGCGCTCGAGAACGGTGCCTTGGTGCTGGACTGCTCGAACCGCTTCTACAGCTCACCCAACCAGCTGCTCTATCCCGGCCTCGCCCGGGTGATGGGTGAGGGCTGGGAGACCGCGCGCCGCCGGGACGACGGAAACGACTGGGTGCGCATCCGATTGGCGGGCCCAGGTGCGGTCCGGCTGGCCGAGATCGACACCTCGTGCTTCCTCGGCAACAGCCCCGCCGCGGCCTCGCTCACCGGATTCACCACTGACGGAACCGAAGTCGAGCTGCTGGCCCGCACCGAGCTGCTGCCCGACACCCGGCACCGTTTCCCCCTGGCGCCCGCGGCGGCCTCGGTCGAGGAGGTGCGCCTGGACATCTACCCCGACGGCGGCCTGGCCCGGCTGCGGCTGTTCGGGGAGCTCGGCGGATGAGCGTGGTGCGGGACTTCGTCGGCTACGGCCCGACACCGCCCGACCCGCACTGGCCCGGTGACGCGCGCATCGCGGTGCAGTTCGTGCTGAATTACGAAGAGGGCGGGGAGAACAATGTGCTCGACGGGTCACCGTTCTCGGAGACGTTCCTGTCCGAGATCACGCCCGCCGAGGCGTTCCCGAATCGGCACATGAGCATGGAATCGCTCTACGAATACGGGTCGCGGGCCGGATTGTGGCGGGTACTACGGGTATTCGAGCGGCGCGGGCTGCCGCTCACGGTCTTCGCCGTGGCACAGGCCGTGCAGCGCAATCCCGAAGCGGTGGCGGCCTTTCGGGAACTCGGGCACGAGATCGCCTGTCACGGACTGCGCTGGAAGTCCTATCAGCTCGTCGACCGCGAGACCGAGCGCGCCGAGATGGCGGCGGCGGTACGCGTGCTCACCGAACTCACCGGTGCCGCGCCGCGCGGCTGGTACACCGGCCGCGATTCACCGAACACCCGCGCATTGGTCGTCGAACACGGTGGTTTCGTCTACGACGCCGACTCCTACGCCGACGACCTCCCGTACTGGACCGAGGTCGCCGGGCAGGCGCACCTGATCGTCCCGTACACCCTCGACACCAATGACATGCGCTACGCGTCCCCGGCCGGATTCCCCAGCGGCGAACAGTTCTTCACGCACCTGCGCGACGCCTTCGATGTGCTGTATCGCGAAGGCGCGGAAGGACATCCGAAGATGCTCTCCGTCGGCCTGCACTGCCGGCTGGCGGGCCGCCCGGCGCGTACCGCCGCGCTGGAACGCTTCCTCGACCACGTGCAGGCCCACGACCAGGTGTGGATCACCCGCCGGATCGACATCGCCGAACACTGGCTCGCGACACACCCGGCCGGGGCGCGGTGACTAGGCCAGGCCGCAGCGTTCGATATTGCTCAGGGTGATCTGGCGGTCGTTCTCCTTCGCCTGCGGGACACGGCTGTAGGCGCCCATCGAGTCCATGTAGTTCACGAACGCGTCGGCGATCTCCTCCGGCGTCGCCTCGGGATTGGTGGCGCGCACATTGTCGACGAGGCTGCGGGTGGCCGCGCACTCCTCCTCCTGGGAGAAGATCGGCGGCGGCGGATCGGCCTGGGCGAAGACGGGCGTCAGCAGCAGCGCGAACGAGGCAAGGGCAACGGAGCGAACGATTCTCACCGTTTCGACTGTACGCACGCGCTCAGCTGAACAGGTCGCGGACGAACGGGAGGGAGTCCGGCAGTGAGGCGTTGACGGTCCCGTTGTGGTCGGTGGGGTAGGTGCGCACGGTGACCGGCTGGCCGCCCGCCTGCAGCACCGCGGCGTAGCGCAGGGTCTGCGGGGTGACCACATCGGTGTCGCGCAGGCCCTGGCCGAGGAACAGGGGGCGGTCGAAACCGGATTCGGGCAGGCCCATGTAGCGGGCGAGCACGCCGTGGATGTCGGGGATGCTCGACAGCGGGCGGGCGAACAGGTCGCCGATCGCGGGCTTTGCGGCGGCGAGTTCGTCACCGAGGGGGCCGATGCAGGCCGTCTGCGCGCGGTCGACCCAGGTGCGGCCCTGCTCGGTGAGCAGGGCATCGATGCCGAGGTCGGGGTAGGTGGTGCGCAGGCCGTTGAGGATGTAGAGCACATAGGCGCTCAGGTGCGAGCTCAGCGAGATCGGGGGGACGCCGGGGCCGACCAGCTGGATGATGTCCTCGATATAGGCGGGCACGCCGGTGCCGACGGCGCCGCGGTAGTCGAGGCCGGGGCCGCCGAACTCGGTGGCGTAGCGGGCGGTGAACACCGCGGCGCCGCCGCCCTGGGACTGGCCGACCACGGCCCACCGGTTCGAGAGGCTGGGGTAGTGCGAGGTGGCCGAGCGCACGGCGTCGACCACATTGTGGGCCTCGACCACGCCGTGGAGATACGGGTGCTCGCCCGGGCCGCCCAGGCCCGCGTAGTCGGCCGCCACGATCGCGTAGCCCTGGGCCAGCCAGGTGCCCAGGTAGGCCCAGTCGCGCTCGACCGCGCCGGGGCCCGCCACGCTGTAGGCGCAGTCGTCACCGAGACCGACCGTGCCGTGCGCCCACGCGATGACCGGCCAGCCGCCTTCGGGCGCGGGACCGGGCGGGAAGTAGACGGCCGCGCTCGTGGTGGTCGGGGCGTCGCCCGCCGTGGTGGAGCGGTAGAGCAGGCGCTCGGCGCCGACCGAACCGGGCAGGGTGGCCGCCGCGGTGAGTGCCTCGGTACCGACGACATCGCCCGCCGCGCCGCCGGGCTGCGCGCCCGCCGTCGCCGGTGGCAGCACGCTCAACGCCGCCAGCGTCGCCAACGCCACGATTCCCGACTTGCGCATGAATCCTCATTTCCTCGTACCGGCAGCACGATCTTGCCCGAAGCCACTTTCGCGTGACGACACGCACAGCGCTGAGCCCCGGCGTGGTGTGTGAATCAACTCACAGAGTGCAAGGCTTGGGTGTGTCGGGGCCCGCCCGGCGGAAGATCGCTAACAGTACGAGCGTTATGCTAAAACTCCAGGTCAGCACTACCCGTCGGTAGCCCCGATGCTTGCAATCCGCCTGCAAATTTCGCAAAGTTAGCAAACGCGACGGCAAACCTAGCTGAGATTCACATAAGCAACAGGTAGACGGCTATTTCTCGGTGTGCCATCGTGTGGAAGTACACCCCTCAGGCCCTAGGTAGCCCTAGCAAGCCTGCAAATTGCTCCAGCAGTACGAACCGTGCAACCGAAAGCGTTCAGCCGCCGGTTGATTCACGCGGGGAGGCCGCGCCGGAGCACCGACCACACCGAGGAAGTGGAGTCAGAGATGTCGACTGTCGGCACCCCGAAGACCGCTGCGGAGATCCAGAACGACTGGGACACCAACCCCCGTTGGAAGGGCATCACCCGCAACTACACCGCCGAGCAGGTCGTCGCCCTGCAGGGCAACGTCGTCGAGGAGCACACCCTCGCCCGTCGTGGTGCCGAGATCCTCTGGGACCTCGTCAACAACGAGGACTACATCAACTCCCTCGGTGCCCTCACCGGCAACCAGGCCGTGCAGCAGGTCCGCGCCGGCCTGAAGGCCATCTACCTGCCAGCCCGACAGGTAGATG